>CAZSPM010000371.1:0-2915 GCA_964608785.1 uncultured Eubacteriales bacterium | reverse complement strand
CAGGGTATTCAGCGGAGAGGTGCTGGAGTGGCTGATCAGGGTCGCCTGCTAAGCGATTGTTCCGATAATATCGGGACCGTGGGTTCGAATCCCACCCTCTCCGCCAGACTTTGATTTCTTACCTTATACAATCATAGATTTCTGCTAAAGCTTAATAATGCCTCTACTATTTCTTCGTGGCTGAGAGAGGTCCCATCCTGGGGAGAGTCAACAATCCGGTAGTTAAAAAAAGGACAGTTCCCGCCATACCACTGAAAGCCTGAAGGTCTTTCGGAAATTGTCCGCTTTTCTTCCTCCTTTTCATTCAACATGTCTGCGAATCCTCGAAGATTGACTTCCTTTTCCGGATCTGCACCTATGATATATCTTTTATTGCCAAAGCTCGTCATGACTATAGAAAAGCCTTCATTGAGAGAAGAGTTTTCCCTGTCTCTGCGGGACCATTCTTTGAGAAGAAAGTTACTGGGATTTTTGATAATAAGCCCATCAACTTTTTTCTTTCCTTTTCCTGAAGCCATGGGCAAAAAGAGCACGATTTTTTGAGCTCGATTGAGATCATCGAGATAATTAAAATAATCGTTTTCGACTTTTCTCATGGCACTCTCATATCTGTCTATTCCTGAAAAAAGGACTCTGTTTTGGAGGATTTCGTGCCCTTCTCTTGACTTGGAATATAGGAAATTCATGAATTTTAATCCCTCTCTTACCCTCTCCAGGTTTACTCTCTCTTCACCGTCTCTTATTCTGGTGAAAAGGGCGCGAAGAATGGAGTAAGGCGTTGAGGATAGATCAAGATTTTTAGGCAGAGTAGCAGAGTCCACCATTTTGGTGTACTGGGCGATTTTTTCCATGAAAGGGTCAACCTGTTCTGTCTCTATGAGCTTTAAAGACAGGAATATTGAAGATACAGCATCGAAATCTGGAAGGCGGTGCGTTATGATTCGTCGTTTTGGGAATTCCTCGCCTTCTCCGGAATTATCTTCTTTTTTAATGTGATCCAGGACAAGGTTCGGGTATTTAGCGATAAGTGAGGCTGTGCACTCGATTTCAGCAGTAGGATGATGGTGGTCGATGACACCAGGCACTGTCTTCATCCCTACATCCAGGACAAGGGTGTTTTTCTCAGGTTCAAGTTCTTTGCCATAGTGGGTGAATTCGTAGGTGATTTCCATTGTCCTTATGTATTTTTATTTTCGGATTTATCTCTTCCTTCTAAAAATTCTACAATTTTTGTACTCCCTGATGGAAAAGGAAAGCGGCGCAAAGCTTTAAGTGTTGCCCATTTGTGTTGACCTATTTTGAAGCGAAGTTCGTTTTTTAGGAGGCATTCATAAGCGGAAAGTGTGACCTGAAATTGAGTATAGGTATGACGGACTCGAGTGAGAAATTTTGCCTCTGCAATGTCAGCAGCGAGCTCCTCTCTGATCTCGCGATGGAGAGCTTCTTCTAGTGTTTCCTTTGGTTTTCTTTTTCCCCCAGGAAATTCCCAGAGGTCTGCCAGAAGACCTGTTGATGGTCTTTTTTGAATCAAATACTTCCCTTGTTCTTGGATGATTGCCACCACTGCGTCAATTTTTCTATATGTTCTCTTTCTGGGAGTTGGAATAATCTCCTGTTCACCCGCTTTGAATGCTTCGCAGAATTCAATGAGCGGGCAGAGGAGGCACAGGGGATTTTTCGCTCTACATACCAGAGCGCCCAGCTCCATCAAGGCCTGATTGAAAAGACCTGTTTTTTTCTGAGGAAAAGAAGGCTTTAGAAATTTGAGAAGAATCTTGTCGTTTTTGGATGAGGCTTCTCGCCGCATGTTTGTTATTCTCATTAGAACTCTTCGGACATTGGTATCGATCACGGGATAGGGTTTGTCAAAGGCCAGGCTGAGGACAGCGGCTGTTATGTATGTACCAAAGCCCGGCAATTTTATGAGTTCGTCATGGTCCTGTGGAATTTGACTTCCGAATTTATTCACGATCATTTGAGCCGCTTTGTGTAAATTCTTCGCTCTTTGGTAATAGCCCAGTCCCTGCCAGGCTTTGAGAACCTTTTGAAGAGGAGCTTGGCTCAGAGCTTCTACGTTAGGGAATAGAGCAATCCAATTTCTGAAATAAGGAATGACCGCAGGGACTGTTGTCTGCTGAAGCATTACTTCGGAAACCCAGATTTTGTATGGGTCATTTGTTTGACGCCATGGAAGCTCTCTGTGGTTTTTCTGATACCAAAGCCGGAGCTTTCTTCGAAAACCAATCTTGCCTATTTCTTCATTTTCCATCAATCAGGAATCCTCTTTTTGTTTTCTATTCCTTTTTTTTGCTTCATCTTTCTCTTGCTGTACTAACAGAATACAGGGAAATCAAGAAAACAATCTTTTCACCAAAGCCGCAATATCTTGGGCATAGCGCTCACAATTTTTTAGAGCTCTCTCGTCAGGAGGTCCTATGGAGACGGGTCCATAGTGGTCTCCGAGGGGCTCCCCCTGGACAATCATCCCATGGATCAAGAGCGCATTTATGATATCCAGGATTGTCGTTTCATTTCCTCCCCCGACATTTGCAGAAGATGAAAAGGCCCCACCAACTTTCCCTTTTAGTTTTCTATGGAATTTTACGCTTTCATCGAGAAGCTTCTTCAAAGGCCAAGCCATGGATCCATAATAGGTGGGAGATCCGAAAATCAAACATTCATAATGGAGGAGTTCGTCGACATTTGTATCCTCGACTTTTTTTGAATCCACTTTCAATCCCTCTTTTTCAAAGACTTCAGCAATTTTTTCTGCCATTCTCTCTGTATTGCCTGTTCGAGAATGATAGCAAATGAGAACCTTTGGCATAGTAATGCCTCCTTTCAATTAAAAAAGCTGATTAATAGCATAGGCAAGAATGACTCGAGGTAATAGGATAGGTGTGGATATCAGATTT
>CAZSPM010000370.1:0-2917 GCA_964608785.1 uncultured Eubacteriales bacterium | reverse complement strand
TTCCTGTACCTGCTTCCGCAGGCACAAGCTCCACAGGAATCCAGAAAGTGGATAGTCCTGGATTCCCGCTTCTGCGGGAATGACATCTCTTCATGATAAAGCCTGACCCCGTTGGAACAAATTATGAAAGCCTGACCCCGATGTTACGCTTCATCAGGATGATACTTCCCCTCTCCACTCCGATATCGCGGGCAATAACGTGACATTTCGCCTTTAAGAGAAAAAATATGGGCCGCTCCTCATCTGAAAGCCCCTCATAATTGCCCTGCCCTTTGCTGATAATGAGATCTGCAGAATGATAGGCATTGAAAAAATCTTCTGAGCAGAATTTCAAGATGTTTCCCGGAGCATCACAGCCTGAAGAGATGATCTGAGCCACTTTATCTATCCCGGAATCAAGAGCATCCTCCCTGGTGGCATCATTAATGATCGGCCCTTCTCGAACAACATAGATAACAGGTTTGTGAAGTTCTTCTATCAAAAGGCGATCAAAAACTGTTTCGCCTGCGTTATCCGCTATGTAGAGAATATTTTGCGCTTTTTCGAACGCCTCACAAAACTGTGGATAGTGATTTATCGAAAAATCCTGGGAAAAAATCGTCTCGATGTCTCTTTTTAAATCAAAATCTGTATTGGTTCCGAAATCGATAACATTTCCTGCAATCGAGAGCCTTATGGCAGTCATTAACCTATCATCTGAAGACTTTATCAGCTTTTTCAGCTCAGGATAAAGGGAAAGCGCTTGGCTAATGCATTCTTCTTTAATCTTCTTGTAGGGATCCTTCAGACCTGTCCTCTCAGAGATTATCCGGTAGACCTCCCGTCCAATCTCAGCCGGAGTTGTTCCGAAAGGCTCCTCAGGAATAGCTAAGCTTACCTCACTCAATATCTCCCATATTTTTTTCTCGTCAGACGTTATCATCCTTGAGGTTTTAAGCGCTTGCGAGAAAAAACAAGGATAGCAGTCAAGCGAAGCTTTCACTTTCCCTCTAATTCTACCATAATTGCTATAAGAGGCTCGAATCCAAGACTAGCTTTTCAGAATGATTCAAAGACAATTAAATCATCAAGTTTTTTCTTGGGGGGGTATCAGGTTATCTATCCTGATAGTAGTCTAATATCTCCAATTTAAGGCGACCGATGACTTCGGAGATTGCCTGGGCCATTTCCTTGAAAATATTCTCATCAAGCGCACTACAGCCAAATTTCAAATGGGTGGCATCGGTGTAATATTCACCGCTTTTCTTATCAATAGCCAACCATTTAGCATCAAGGCCAACCCACAGACCCACATACACCTCAGGCCACATATGATAGGCAAAAATACCAGATCCATACATGACACCTACAGCCGCTCTTGCTGGAATCCCCGCAGCACGGCAAAGTGCAACTGTCAGTACAGTGTGCTCCGAGCAGTCTCCTTCTCGATTTTTCAATACTTCTTTGGCTGTGGCAAACCCCACATCATAATTGGGAGTCATCTCCTGTTTGACCCACTCTGCAATCTTCTTAGCTGCTCGCCATGAATTTTTCTCTTTTCCAACAATCAGATTTGAGGTCTCCTTCATTTCTGGGTCGTCAGATTGACAGAAGGAGGTTGGCTTTAAGTACTTCTGAAATTTATCATCATCAACGGGGAACGGGATGGCCTCTTCCTCCTTGAATATCAGGGAGGATGTCTGAACAAGAGCATAATCCTCTCCCAGTTTTAATATCTTTTGGCTTCCACCATCGAAAGGAAAATTTTTAATCTCATCTAAAGAGATCCCAGTGAGTTTATACGTAACACCTTTAATTTCTTGAGGATTTTCGAAAATGACATTGGATTTAATGACTGTGGAAAAGGCAATGTCAAAATTTTCTTCTGATACTTCCTGAGCTTTCTCCTTGGACATTCTAATGGATGTTGTAGTGAGTAAGCTCGCTTTGCTAATATTCTTCCAGGAGTTTCCACTCTCATCGATCCAATCATCCATTGTAACTGGCACAAGATAAGTGCTTTCTGTCTTCACATGCCAGAGACTCATTTTATTCCCTAAGATCAAAACATCTTCCTTTCTTATTACCTCAAAGGAACAATCCATGAAAGAATGGGAAAGGGGCTCCAGAATCTTAAAGTTGTACTTTTTTCCGGGTTTCAAACCATCCTTCTTGATAATTCCTTCTACAGGAACCCCAAGATAAAATTCTTCTTTATACGGTAATTCTTTAATGGCCTTTCCATTTGATTTGAATATTATTTTGTCTGGGTGAATCTCAGCTTTTATGATGGTCTCGATCTCTGACATTTTTGTTCTCAATAAAGTTTCCAAAGGCCTATCGTTCTCATCATATAATGATTCCTGGATAGTCTGTATTTCTACTGGGTTGCCTCCCAAACGAGAGATTTTCATCCAAGACTTACTGAAGTTTTTTTTGTACTTCATTCCATTTTTCAAGAGGGAAATCTCTTGCTCGTGACTGTAACCAACTTTCAGTTCATTCATATAAATCCCCATCCATGCTTCTTGCGTTACCTCCTCTTTTATTTCTTCAGACTTTTCCGTCTCTGGCTGGTAAATCTCTGCCTTACACTCGTTCCAAAGGATAGGACCAATCAGGAAAATGCAGAAAGCGAAATTTAACAATAACTTTAAGTTTTTCTTCTCCATCAAACTTACCCTCAAATCAAGTATATACTTCTATTCAGCTTATACGCAAGTTGTTAAATAAGCATTTCAAATGTGTGATAGCTGGAATGATTTTGGAAATCCTTGAAGCGACCTTGAAGATTTTGGAAAACAGGAAGAATCTGTATAATAAAATAAGCCTCGCTCTGTATTCCGTATCCGAGAAAAATGTGTCCGTAGTTATCTGTTTTCTGTTAAAAGCAGCAATTTCCCATTTAGGGCACCATCATATTCCCCATTTTCTATGC
>CAZSPM010000369.1:0-2927 GCA_964608785.1 uncultured Eubacteriales bacterium | reverse complement strand
GTTTAACCGAAAATTGTGCTAAAATTGTTAATATAAAGAAAGAAAAGATAGATCGAAACTTTCTTTTTTACTATCTAACGAGTAATGAAGGGCAAGAAGAAATAAAAAAAAGGAATGTTGGTTCAACACAACCAAAGTTACCACTCTATAATATTATTTCATTAATAATACCTCTCCCTCCTCTCCTGTGTAATGTACACTAAAAATACCTGAAAATATCAAGCAGAATTCCTTGGTGTTATCGCGGGAAATTCCCGGGTTTTATCGAGGGACGGTAAAAACACTGTTCCTTGATGAATTACCTTTATTGAAGCGAAAGTTAAATCAATAGAGGAGAAGGAGATGTGCTTAAAATGCCCCAAGTGAATGCTATCAAAGACAAAAGAAAAGACGGATATTCAAAAGCAGCAATTGCCCGTGAATTAGGTATCGATGAAAAGACAGTACGAAAGTATCTGGATATGGAGGATTTTTCACCGAAAGTTCCCGAAAAGAAGGAGTTTCCATCAAAGTTGGATCCCTTCAAGGGTCAGATAAATGATTGGCTGGCAGAAGATGAAAAGAATTGGCACAAACAGCGTCATACGGCCAAACGGATACACGAACGGCTAATTGAAGAGTACAGCGACTATGACTGCTCTTATCTTCTGGTACAGAGATATATGAAAAAGGTACGGGAGAAAAAGACTTCTCTCCGGGGCAGCCAGGAACTCATCTGGCACCCCGGAGAGTCACAGGCCGACTTCGGAGATGCGGATTGCTATTCCGGGGGAGAAAAGGAGCGCAAACATTACCTGACGTTGTCGTTCCCCTATTCTAATCACAGCTACAGCCAGATGTTCAGTGGAGTGACGTCGGAATGCGTATGTCAGGGATTACAGGATATGTTTCATGAGATAGGAGGTGTCCCAGCTCTAATCATATTTGACAATGCGACAGGTGTCGGTCGACGTGTAGGAACAGTAATCCGGGAAGCTCGGTTATTTCAGCAGTTCAGAGCCCAGTACGGTTTCTCCGTACGCTTTTGCAATCCCTATTCAGGCCATGAGAAGGGGAATGTGGAAAACAAGGTGGGATATACGCGGAGAAATCTGTTTGTACCACTTCCGGAGTTTGATGATATCGAAGTCTTCAATCGGGAATTATTGACAAAATCACAGAAAAAGGCGGATGAGAAGCATTACAAGAAGGGAATACCCATAGGAGAGCTGTTCAAAGATGATTTGCAGGTATTGCTCCCGCTACCGGCGAGGCCATTTGATGTTTGCCGTTACGTGTATAAAAAGGCCAATGGATATGGAAAAGTGCAGACTGAAGGCAACCACTTTTATTCCACCTGTCCCGAGTATGCCAATAAGGAGGTCTTAATTGGAATCCGTGCCCATACAATAGACATATACACGGGAAAAAAGGAGATTCTGGTACGGCATACCCGGGAGTACGGGAAAGACCGCACAGACAGCACCGATTACAGAACATCACTGGCGGTTCTGATGCGAAATGTAGGAGCATGGCCTAACAGCGGGATTCGGGAAATAGTCCCCGATCCGGTTCGGGAATATCTGGATAAGCAGGAGAGGGAAGCTCTTAAAAAAGCCATAGGGACGTTAAATTCATTGAGCAATAAGTACAGTCTCGATTTGGCTCTCGATGCGATGAAACTGGCTGTGGAGCAGGCGGGAGAGACTCCTCTGTGCGACGCGGCGATATTTGCAGCCCGAATGGTAGATATGGGACTGGAAGGAGATCCTAGTCCAGGCCCTGACCTGCAGGTATATGACCAATTTATTCGCGAGGCGGTTCAGGTATGATCATTTCAGCCAAAATGAGAGAGGCCAGGCAGGACGAGATTGGAATGATGTGCCGGAAACTAATCCTGTCAAAACAGATAGTAGATCGATGCAAAGAGGCTACTCCGAAGCAGGAGGAGTTCATCTATGAGGTATTGCAGAATGAGTTAGAACAGAGAGCAATGACCCGAAAAACACGATTGTTGAACCGTGCTAAATTTCCAGTGCTCAAAAGCCTGGTAGGATATCAATTTGATAAAGTCCGTTTCCCTCCATCATTAACAAGAGACGCACTGGAATCCTGTGATTTTATTCTGGAGAAAACCAATATAGTCTGTTATGGCGAAGTCGGGACGGGAAAAACCCATATGGCCACAGCTCTTGGAGTAAAAGCCTGTGAGATGGACATGAAGGTTCGTTTTTATACAGTGACAGAGTTGGTGCTGAAGCTGGCTGAATCACGGAATAATGGGACACTGGAGCGGTTAATAGGTGATCTCAAACGCCTTGATCTTCTGATACTGGATGAATGGGGATATGTTCCGGTAGATAAGGAGGGTTCGCAGCTACTATTTCGGGTCATTGCAGACAGCTATGAGAGTAAGAGCCTGATACTCACCACAAATCTGGAGTTTTCAAAATGGGGTGGGATATTTACAGATCAGCAAATGGCAGCGGCGATGATAGACAGGCTGGTACACCATGGACACCTTCTGTTTTTTGATGGACCTAGCCACAGGATGGAGCATGCTCTGATGCGTAAAACCGTATCTTCTTCGGATGTGAAAAAGGAGATCGCCAATGATTGTTGATAGTAAATATCTGAATAAAATGCGTCAGAATATGCAGAGGATTTCGGAAGAACTGGAAAATATCCTAATCGATAGACTGGGAGAAGAACCAGAGCCATATACATTCTCAGAGCAGGATCTCTACGAGCAGACAAGAAAAATCATAATGCGTTATGACTCCTCCCCAAAGGGGCGACTTGAGCTGATCTATGGTGTTGATAAATTGGAAAGACAGTTAGAAATCTTGCAGAGTAAAATCTGGCATGAGCTGAGTGAAAATAAGGAAGATTTCTGAATTAAAACAGTAGAAAATGTCGCTAAGTTTTAGTGACGATAAAACTCGGGA
>CAZSPM010000368.1:0-2955 GCA_964608785.1 uncultured Eubacteriales bacterium | reverse complement strand
TCTGATCATAGCCTTTCCTGGGAAGTTTCACAAAATCGATCTGGGTGTGGTTATCCATTCGGAGGTAGTTTTTCTTTCCAAAATGAATCTCTGCACGGCCTTCTCTTGTTCCTAGCTTATCACCCGCAACCAAAGGTAAGTTAACCACACCACTTTCATAACCCAGATCTTCGGCCCTCTGGACGTATACGTCACCTTTTATATAACTGAGGCGGGCATAACTATAGCTATAATACTCTTCATCTAGAGAGGAAAAGGCAAAAGTCACAAAAATCACAAAAAATGCCAAAAATGCAATAAGGATAGCGACTTTTCTCATCATTCCTCCTTTCCAACAGAGATAAGAGCAAAATTTATGCCATTCGTTTCCCCATAAAAAATGGAAAGGATGCAGTGAATGATGTCCCTTTTTAAGGACAAATGATTACAGATTGAGTCAAATCATAAGAAAAGGCCAAAGAAGTGATTTTCTTTCCTGAAATTCTCTTGAACGCCAAGAACTCTGTCTAGGGAAACAGTATATGATTTTGGAAATTCCTTTGCTCCGTTCAGATTTTTCACGCCATTCCCTCACCAACCTTCTAGTAAGATATGCGAAGGGCAGTGGGTGAAAAAACCGTTTGAAGGCTGAGCGGGCATGGTTCCTCGAAGAGGAGAGCGAAGCCTGAAACCGAGCAGCTTTTGACTCGCTGGGGCAAAAGTTGCGTGTTTTTTGAATCCACTGGGCTGAGCTTTCTCAATACATCCTCGGCAAACAATGGGGACGTTCCCGAGAGGGACACTCTTTCTCTCCTATATTAGAAAGAAACCTGAACAGAAAGGGTGTCCCCACAGGGAACGTCCCCTCTGTTTGCCCTCGAAGGATAGTTCGGTAAGGCTAAATCTTCAAGGTCGCTTCAGGAATTTTCAAAATCATATGAGCTATCACGGAAATGGAGATGCTTTCCTCCTTGATTCTTTCCTTGCAATAACAAAAAAAGAGTTTTATTATTTTCCCTACAATTTCTGTTTTCACAGTGATATAAAAATAGGACCTGGATCATAAGAAACATGCTCCCTTGAACAAGGAGGTTATATGAGAGTATTAATTACAGGAATTACAGGATTTGCGGGAAGCCATCTGGCAGATTACATCCTTGAAAATCATCCTGATGATAAAGTCTGTGGAGTAGTGCGTTGGCGGAGTCGGATGGAGAACGTACTTCATATCCGTGATAAAATAGAGCTTTTTGAGGCGGACCTAAAGGATATAGTCTCTTTAAAAAAATGTCTGGCTGAGATTGAACCTGACGTCATTTTTCATCTTGCTGCACAAAGCTATGTACCCGCTTCTTGGAGATTGCCAAAAGAGACATTTGCCATCAATGCTGTCGGCCAGATTAATCTTTTTGAGGCTGTACTCGACCTTAAACTTTCCCCCAAGATCCAGGTAGCAGGCTCCAGTGAAGAATACGGCCTCGTCTATCCTGATGAGGTTCCGATAAAAGAAACAAATCCCTTGCGTCCTCTAAGTCCCTACGCTGTGAGCAAGGTTGCCCAGGATTTTTTGGGGTGGCAGTATTTCAAGAGCTATGGCTTAAGGACGGTGAGAACAAGAGGATTTAACCACACTGGCCCTCGTAGGGGAGAAGTCTTTATCTGCTCCAACTTTGCCAAACAAATTGTTGAGATTGAAAAGGGGAAAAGAGAGCCCGTCATTCATGTCGGCAATCTGGAGGCAAAACGAGATTTCACTGATGTTCGTGATACAGCAAGGGCCTATTGGCTAAGTCTTGAGAAAGGGGAAGAAGGAGAAGTCTATAACATCGGGACAGGCAGAGCCTATTCCATGAATGAAGTCCTGGAAATATTGCTTTCTTTGAGCAACGTCAATGTTAAGGTTGAGGTCGATAAGAGGCGTCTGCGTCCATCGGATGTCCCCATTTTGTTGCCTGATTGTACCAAATTTAGAGAAAAGACTGGCTGGGAACCGAAAATACCGTTCAAGCAATCCCTTGAAGACTTACTCAACTACTGGAGAGAAAGGGTTTAATTTGAGTTTAGGAGTTCTAATCAGCGGAGTTACAGGATTTGTGGGCAAACATCTGTACGATTTTTTAGCTTCTTCAGATTATACGATTTTCGGGACCTCTTTTCCAGATAAACCTGAAAGCGGCGAAGATGAAAACATCTTTTATCTAGATATTAGGTTAGAAGAAGAGGTCTTTAAGGCCATAAAGAGAGTACGGCCAGACTGGATTTTCCATCTTGCTGCTGTCTCCAATGTCAAACACTCCTGGGAAAGGAGGAGGGAGACTCTAGAGACAAATCTCATGGGAACCTTTTACCTGTTTGAAGCGATAAGAAGGTTTGCACCTCGAGCGAGAATTCTATTTGTTAGCTCATCAGATGTCCATGGTGTTTTATCACCCATAGAGAGGGCTTTGAGTGAAGAAGATCTCCCTCATGTTGTGAGTCCCTATGCCTTCAGCAAAGTGAGCGGGGAGATACTGAGTGATTTCTACACCCAAGTTGAGAAACTGGATATTGTGATTGCTCGGGCGTTTCCCCATACAGGGCCGGGGCAGAGCCCTGATTTTGTATGTTCAGATTGGGCTAGCCAGATAGCAAGGATAGAAAAGGGACAGGCAGAGCCTGTGATTAAGGTGGGAAACATCAAAGTGAAAAGAGATTTTTCAGATGTCAGGGATGTGGCAAGGGCCTATGCCTCCTTGATTCAAAAGGGAAAAAGTGGAGATGTTTATAATGTCTGTTCTGGAGAAGCAGTGTTACTGAGAGAAATATTAGACCTTCTTCTATCTTTTTCGAGCCAAAAAATTGATGTCCAGGTTGACTCTCAAAAATTAAGAAAGGCAGATATCCCTTTGCTCTTAGGAGATAACTGTAAGATCAGGCAAAGAACTTCCTGGGAGCCTCGGATCTCATTAAAGCAGTCCTTATTGGATTTGCTCAATT
>CAZSPM010000367.1:0-2957 GCA_964608785.1 uncultured Eubacteriales bacterium | reverse complement strand
ATACTTCGGATCTTTATCAAAGTTGTTATTAAAAAATATTTCTGGGTCTGAAGATGCAATTTTTGGAACAGCGTCTGATTCTAGCTCAGGATAAAGCTGATGCAAAGAAACGCTCTGAGGGCTCTCGCCTCCCGCCCAAAGGCCCTGGTGGGTGCGCCAGTTTTCATCTCCCACTAAAGGCATAAAGACTTGCTTGGGAGAATGTTCTAAGATAAATTCAGCCAACTTTCTTCCTGCTTCAGCAGACCCTCTGATATGAATATTTTCTCTAAAAAACCTAAACCTATGAGAAACGCTTCCCCAATCTGAAGGATGCAGATCTATTCCGCCTTTCATTGTGAAATAATCTATATCCTCTTTTGCAGAGGCAAATGCAGCACTCTCTTTTAGCTCCGGATACTTTTCCTCAAGTGACGATGTCCAAAATCTATATGGCTCTGTCTTTATCCACATCTCTGCCAATCTTTTTCCAAGCTCTGGGTAGGCTTCGTCTAATTTCGCCTCATAAAACCGATTAATTAACGTCCTATTCCCACTCTCTAAGGCTTGTTCGGTCCTCGTTCGTCCAAACTCTTTATACTCTGGATATAAATGAAGGCCCAGAGCTAATGCTCTCTGGAAATCATGTCGAAACAAAGTTGAGACAGCCCTTTGCATCCAAGGCTTCTTTCTAAAGGTTTTCCACACTTCATGCTCAAAGTCTCGTTGAGAATTCCCTTCAAACAACCCTTCTGTCGTACCAAATGTCCAATTATCTGAATATTTTTCTGCCCAAAACTTTACAACAGGCTCGATTAGTTCTTTGTATTTTTTGCCAAACCCACTCTTGAATAATATAGGGTCCTGCTCTCTGATTGCCGCATCAACATCTCTATCTATAACGTCTATTCCCTTCTTGTACCAGTGTACTATCCAGCCTAGTGTCCAGGCTGGATTTTGGTCCCTTCGTCGCTCAGGAGACGTACCGTCATCCCAAACTGGCAGCGGTTTATTACCTCCCTCTAAAAAGGCTTTCTCCGCCTTATCTTTTTCAGTAGGAGGAAACCTTCTGTAATCAGAATTACGCTCATAAACAAGGGCTTTGCCCCCCTCTCCTCTAAAAGAGCTAAGCCACTCCTCTGCGTGTTGCGCCGCAGGAACAGAGGGGGAGAGGTTATTTTTTCCCTTTGCCTCTGCTAGCGTAGGAGCGGGCGCGACCCAGCCGAGTGGGCCGTTGGAGTCTCCTGAGGTAATTCTGATGGTTACCTTTGGCTCATTTTTTGGATTTCTAACCGAATATATTTTCCCACTTCTATTGTTTTGATACAGGCTTTGCTTCTCTCCTAGGCAAAGCCCGCAGATATTCCCCTCTACTGTGCGATCATTTGACTTTCTTTTGTCACCCTTATACGAAGGGCCTTCCCCGACTGCAGGCACATAAACGACAACCCAACCATCCCCGAAGTCATAAACGACCTCATGTGTCATGTACTGATCCTGACTCGCATCTTGTCTTGCTTCTTCATGCCATTTTTCTTGAGCTTTATTTAATTTTTCAAACTCCTCTGCTATGCTGGACGGGCTTGTTAGGTCGACATTTATTAGGCTCAGTAAATCCCCAGGCTGTTTGAGATTTTTTTCTGCAAGAAGATAATCTCTTATGAGCATTATATCTCCGAAATTTCCCTTTAGCCACCCGCCAAGCTCTAAGAATATCAATTCTTTTTTATTTAATCTTTTAGCAAAGTCTTCATCTATGCCAAGGTCCTCATTTGGCTGAAGATCATGAATTCCCCTTATGTCATCTTCTGAAAATGCAGGGCTCTCTTTCATTTTGGAGAGGATGTCATCTCTAGAAGGCTCAATCCCAGAGCCAGATAGAGTTCGCTCTGCAACACTCCAGTTTATTCCCTTGGCCGCTTTGCCTGCGGCTTTAGAGGCAAGCTTATCCAGGGCGTTAGCCTGCTCCATAAGGCCTCGCCTATCTAGTTCATTTGCAATTTTAATTAATTCTTTAAGCATTTACTTTTCGTGTATATTTTCCATTCGCCAGTTCGGGTTCATGCTAGGATTAGACCTACCAATTCTTTGATTTACAGCATTGTAAATATCTCTAAAGTCGCTCCTTTTAAAACCTCTATATGTTGGAGATGATTGCATTCTGGCTATTTGCACAGCAATATCTCGTGGCTGACCCTGTGGGCCCATATACATATGGTAAAAATCAGCGTGGGTGCTAGAGGTCCATAGCTCAGGCTCATTTGACCACCTTGCAATCAGAGCCTGCTTTCTCTCTCCCACGGGGAGGTTGTCAGGTATCTGTCGTTCATTAAGGGGGTATGGATTTGAGGCCGCTTGTCCCGCCTCTGAGCCTGTTTGCCTCCGGGCTGATGCTTGTCCCGCCTCTGAAGCTGCCTCTCCTGCTGAAGTTGTGGCGATCAATTCATCATATTTGGCCCGAGCTCCTTTGGACGCCATAGACGCATCTACAGCCTCTTCAAAATCATCTAAATAATCTAATCCGCTAGACCTCTTAAGTACTTTTTTCAAACCCGGGCCGACAACAGGGAGTAGGCCAGCCATTGCTGCCCCCATCAGCTTTGCATTGCGAGGGCTAGACTTTAAGCCTCTTATGAAGTCAACAGCGTCAAGTATAACGTCCATACCGACTACTCCTAAGATTATTTCAGACAGTACGTCGGCCATGCCAGAAAGGTCAATCCCCTGAAAAGAAGGCAGCTCTCCGCCCTGCCCTGCGGTCTCTCCATGCTCTTCTAAAAGTGCTTTTTCCTCATCTGTAAACCCTCGCATAACAGCTGCCGATGTTTTTACTATAGAGTCCAAAGCGTCAGCCTCTTTGGCTAGGCCGCGCTTATCTAATTCATTTGCAATTTTGATTAATTCTTTAAGCATAATAACTTTTCCCCCTCTACTCAAGGGCCTCGTCTCCAATTAGGTCCCATATACTCTTCCATGTT
>CAZSPM010000366.1:0-2963 GCA_964608785.1 uncultured Eubacteriales bacterium | reverse complement strand
GAGGCTCATTAAACTGGCCATCACTACTTCCATAGCTTCCCCACTTTGTTACAAAGCTTCCGTCAGATGTGAATTTCTGAATGCGGTGATTAAGCCTATCAGCCACATACACATTCCCAGAATTGTCTACTGCTATTCCCTCAGGACCACTAAACTGGCTGTCCCCATCTCCACTGCTTCCCCACTTAGTCACAAACGTCCCATCGGATGTGAATTTTTGAACATTTTTGTAATCAACCACATAGACATACTCAGAACTGTCTACTGCTATTCCCTTAGGACCACTAAACTGGCCGTCCCCATCTCCACTGCTTCCCCATTTGGTTATAAACATCCCATCAGATGTGAATTTCTGAATGCGGTGATTAAGGTTATCAGACACATACACATAGCCAGAATTGTCTACTGCTATCCAATCAGGATGGTTAAACTGGCCATCTCCACTTCCTTCACTTCCCCACTTGGTTATAAATACATAGTCACCAGTAATTATTTCTGTGAGTGTTGCGTTAACGGTCGCTGTTTGGCCGGCAGTCACAGAGACGCTCTCTTCATAATCTAAATATCCTTCTTTTACTAGCCTTACAGTGTGATTCCCAGGAGATATATCGGTTAAAGTTGTGCTGGTTGTTTTTCCTGTATCGTTTCCATCAAGAAAAACCTGCGCTCCTGTTGGATTGGAATTCACCTGAATACTTCCAGTGGTCGGACCTGGAGAGGGTGTTGGTGCTCCTCCTCCATTTCCTTTCCCACCTGATAGTAAGGCAGCTCCCACTCCTCCTGCCAAAACTATGCCTCCTATCACATATATTAAGCTTGATTTTCCTTTTAAGATATAGGTTGGAGATGTTGTTTCTTTGCCTGCAGCGACTTGTAACGTATCTCTTTTTTCCTGTTTCCTCTTCTTTACTCGTATTTTGACCGTTCCAGCCTTAGCACCAACTGTTACTGGGGTCTTTCCAACAGAGTCTTTGCTCTCGTTAATATAGACATCTGCTCCTGCTGGTTTCGATTGAATCCTCAAGGCTCCATATTCTTCTTTTATACCCTGGAAGAGCTCTATGTACCTTGGAGGACATAAAAGCTTGTCAAGTTTTCGATAATAATCTATCTCTATTAGCTTTCTTATCGTTTCATTAAATTCTTCCTGCCCTTTGTCCTCTAAGGTGGCATAATGAGCGAGGGACAGATAAAAAAGAGCATCTGCTTTTTGTTCTCTTGTTGCTGCAAGACCTTGGGCCTTTTTAAATTTATTCATGGCGCCTTCATAATCCATCTCTTCTTGGAGAAGCTTCTTTCCATCATCAATTAATGTTTTGAAGAGCTTCTTTTGAGACTCAGAAATTTCTTCTTGATTTTGTTTGACTTTCACAACAGGTTTAAATCCCTTATTAGACTTGTTATTGCTTAATTTAAATACAGGGGCAAGCCCCTTATTAAACATGTGATTGCTTACTTTAATTACAGGGGTGAACCCCTTATCAGATTTGTTATTGCTTATTTTAATTACAGGGGCAGGCCCCTTATCTAACTTGTTATTGCTTAATTTAAATACAGGGGCAAGCCCCTTTTCGGAATCTAAGTTAGCCTTTTTGGAAAAAGCTTCAGTAGTGATCAATAGGATGAAAGAGAAGATTAAAGAAAGAGCCAGAAATTTTGACTGGAATAGCTTTTTAGGCATCTAATGCCTCTCTTTTTAATGTGATAGAGAGCAAACCGATTTTCTTATTTATATTTGAGTTATTATTTTTGGTTCATCTCCCATTTAGTTGTAAATATTAATACCTGTTTTACAAAATGTCATTCCTGCGGAAGCAGGAAACTAGACCTATCTGGTTTCCCGCTTCAGCGGGAACAAGTCTGGATTCCTGCTTCCGCAGGAATGACAAATGATAAAGCCTGACCCCGTTGGAACAAGTTATTCAAGCCTGACCCCATCGGACTGATCTCTCAGATTTTTCTGAAATAAGTCCAGTCCCTTGCCTCGTATCGTTTTTTTTGAATCCTGAAGATTTCCTCTTTTTCTTCCTTATCAAAAGTTTTGGGCTTCATCCTTATCCTGAAATATTCAGAAATTCCCTCGACCAAATAATTCACTGCCCATTCATAGCTTATTTTTCTGCCCAATTCTCGAGAAATCGAAGTCATCCGCACATCGTTTTCTTCTCCTTCTGCTAAAGAGACCGATCTTAATAGATCCTCATCCTCCTCAAGAGGAATAGATCCATGTTGAATAAATTTTATGCCGATCCTTTTCTGTGCACTGCCGACGATCTTTTTTCCATTGACTTCGATTTCATTTCGAGCCGGATAGGAAAAACAGGGCTGATTTCCTCTTACATAGGAATCTGGAGGGGCGTCTGCGAGAAAGGGTTTGAGCCCCATTTTTTTCAATCCTTTCATTAGAGCCTCAGATATCAATCGGTATGATTCGAAAAGTGTTGGCGTGAATGTTTCCTCATCTGAAGAACATACGGAATAGGTTGCCTCATTTTGGTGCAGTACCAGTTTTCCCCCAGTCATCCTTCTGACAATATCTATTCCATGTTTCTGACAAAATTCCACATCAAGGACCTTCTCAACACTCTGAGAATATCCCAGTGAGGCTGTCGGCCTTTCCCACTGATAAAACCTGAGAAAAGTTCGAGGTTTCTCTCCAAGGGACTGGAAGAGAAAGTCATCAATCGCCATGTTCAATGCTCCACCTAGAGGTGTCATCTCAACGATGAGTTTCCACTCTTTCATTTTCTATGATACACCAGAGATGGGGTCAGGTCTTGTTTTTTGCTTTTTGATTCTTGACTCTATCTTCTCTAACAACATCATGCAGGTGGGCTTGATGAATCAAGCCCCTACATTGCTTTTTTGTTGAGGCAAAAAACAAGACCTGACCCCTTCAAAAAAAGAGAGAGCGGACAACGGGATTCGAACCCGCGACCCCGAGCTTGGGAAGCTCGTACTCT
>CAZSPM010000365.1:0-2966 GCA_964608785.1 uncultured Eubacteriales bacterium | reverse complement strand
ATAGAATATTATGTACTTTGTTTAAGCAGCCTCTAGAAAATAAAAAAATTTTAGGAGGTTTGAATTGCGAACGAAAACGAAAAAAAAGTTGAAATTACCTTCTATTGAAACTTTTGGATTAATTGGACTAGTAATTATCATGGCGAGTTTCTTATCTGGAGCTAAGCCTTTGGCTCAGGAAAAACAATTTGGAATCTGTGCAGAATGTCATGAGGATACATGTGCAGATTTTACACTTATGCGGCATGCAGCAATTGAAGAAAAAAAATGGACTGACACAGCTCATCAGGCCGAAACAATGTGCGCCAACTGTCATGGAGATCCTACAACGCATCTGGAAGAAGGGGGAGGCCCTGGTACAATTTTTGCTTTTAAAGAAACCGATGATATTCAATCCAAAACAAAAAAATGCTTAAACTGTCATAGCGGAACTCGAGCACGCTTTCTTGCGAGTCCCCATGGCAAAGCTGCTATGGATTGCACAAACTGCCATGAAGAGCTTATGAAAGCTACACCAGTAAAGAAAACTCCCACAGAAATCTGTGTTTCTTGCCATGATGATGTATTTGCAAAGTTTAAGTTGAACGAACGGCACAGGCTCCAGGAAGGAATACTGGGCTGTACTACATGTCATGATCAACATGCACCCATTGAAAGAGAACAGCTGGCAGGATTCAAGCATGAGTCCTGCTTGAGATGTCATGCTGATAAAGGCGGTCCTTTCCTGTACGAACACGGTGCATCACGGATAGAGGGCTGTAGAGCATGTCATGAGGTTCACGGAACTCCCAACCGGCACATGTTGACTCATCAAAGTACATCCGACCTTTGTTTCAGTTGCCACACGACTGCAGTGTCATGGCACAGCCGCTTTGATTCCAGAACCACTAACTGTGCTGTCTGTCATTCCGCTATTCATGGTTCCAATCTGAGCAAAATTTTTCTCAAATAGGAGGGACTGATGCGAAGAAAATTTTTATTAACTGTTATTATATTGTCGGCTTTTGTCTTATCACTGACATTCTCTCTCCAGGCTCAAGAAAAAGAGAATAGTAAGACATTTTCCTGTAAACTCAGTTTCGGATACCGATTTGTTGATACAAGTGGAGCTCTTTCTAAATATAAGGAAGATATTAACCTGGATGATGGAGCAAGACTATTCAATTTTAATCTGACTTATACCCCGGAAGGAAAATTAAAGACACTGTTAGACCGCATCGATTTGAACGTGTACAACTTCGGAGGAGATCCTTTTGAAACTCTTGGACTATCCATTCAAAAATACAGGAAGTACAAATTCCAATACAATCGGAAAAAGTCCACATATTATTATGAAGACCTGCACGCGCCAGGTGGACATCTCTACGACCTTCATACATTCAATTTTGACAGGATAGCTGACAGCGGTTTGATTAAAATATGGCTGGGGAGCAACGCCAATTTATACATGAGCTTTGACAGATACACCAAAAAGGGAGACAGTGTCACTACTTTCGATATCAACAGGATTGAATTCGAATTCGATAAACCCATCAGGGAAGATTCCAAAGAAGTAGCAGTCGGAATAGACATGCAATTTCAACGTTTCTCTTTTGTACTTGAAGAAAGATTCCTGGATTATAAGAACACCAACAGTCTTTTCCTGCCTGGCTATGCTGATGGCGGAGCAGGTGCAAGATACCCATCTTCTTTAGACTATTTCTATCTGAATCAACCATATGACTTTAAGACCAACACTCGTACACTTAAAATCAATGCCAGACCTTTGGATAACCTTTTGATCGCAGGGTCCATACGGCTCATCACACAGGATATGAATCTGACCTATTCAGAGGATGTAGACGGTGTTTCCTATCTTGACAGATCTTTTGCGTACAGCTTCAGCGGTGAAGGAAATTTTGATCGTGAAATTCAATTGTATGATTTAGATATCTCTTGGCTTCTGTTTAACAAGCTGGCTATCGTCGGAACTGTTCACTACCATGATTTCGACCAGTATGGCTCTCTCACGATTGATGATGAAAAAGAAATCGCAGACCTTGATTTTAATACCCTTGGCTTTGAGGGCGGACTTCAGTATCAATTTTCCCCAAAATTTGCTCTGACTCTTGGATACCGGAACGAAGCCAGAGAGCTGGAAGGGATAGAAACTGTTACTTATGAAGAGAAAACACAGAGAAATGGCGGCTTTGGTAATCTGAAGCTGGCTCTTTCCCGAGCATTTAAACTGACACTCGACTACCAGATTGGCTCGTATGATGATCCCTTTACCCTTATCTCCCCCACAGATTTCAAGAGATTCAGAGCCACTGCAAAAATTCGGGGAAAACAATTCAATGCTTCAGCCTCGTATCTCCGGAACGACTCGGAAAGCAAAATCTATGAAAAGCGCTGGGACTCTATCAAGACCCAGCTAAACATCCGAATCGGGTACAACGATGAAAAGATCAAATTATCAGGTGGTTATTCCTTCATCAATGTCGAACATAAGGGCGCCCGAACCATAAAATATCGGCCTTCATGGACAGGAGGAGGCAGCTTTCTCTGGGATATCTTGTATGAGGGTGAATCCAACCTCTTTGACGCTTCGGCATCGCTCAATCTGGATAACAAATGGAGAATCGGGGCTTATACTAATATCTATTCGAATAAGGGATTCTGGGAGATATCGCGCACTACGTTCAAAGGATATCTGGAATACGCGTTTGAAGGCGGATACATCACACAGATAGGATATCGATTCGTTGATTTCAAGGAGAAAAGCTCTGATGCCGGATTCAATAACTATAAGGCTAATATTCTTGAAATCTCCTTTGGCTATCGATGGGAATAAAGAAAGGAGGATGCTATGTTAAAAAAACCAAAGAGCGTAGGAATTTTATTTATAATCACTGTCTTTGCTGTGGTTGCAGCCAGTGCTCAGAACTATAAAATGGGAATTTTGTCAAACAAGTCACATGAAAGCC
>CAZSPM010000364.1:0-2966 GCA_964608785.1 uncultured Eubacteriales bacterium | reverse complement strand
TAAATTGTCAAGTGGAGTTAGTTAAAAAGTGGGAACGTCCCCAACGTAAACAATGGGGTCAGACCTTGGAAAATTTCTGTCATTCCTGTAGCTGCTTCCGCAGGCACAAGCTCCACAGGAATCCAGAATCATATTCGTCATTCCTACGTAAGTAGGAATCCAGAAAGTGGATAGTCCTGGATTCCCGCTACCTGCTACTTACCTTCGTGGGCACAAGCTTCTCAGGTACAAGCCATGCGGGAATGACATTTTTTTCACCCCCGTTGAACGCAAGGAAAAGCCAAAGTTTTCAAGGCCTGACCTCGTGGGAATACAAGGAGAGGTCAAGAAGAAAGGAGGGGCAAAAAAAAGAGGAGAACAAAACTGTTCTCCTCTGAACTAGAAATAAGACTCTGGCTATCATCTCTTTTTTATGTAAATACCACCGCTGAAGGCAGTGAGTTTCACATTGGCTCCGCCGCCATTGACGCTTCCTCTAACCTCTCTTTTGCTGATTTTTCCTGAAATCGTGATATCGAAATCGCTGTGGATTGATCCGCTGAATGTCTTGGCTTCAAGGTCAAAGGCAGAATCAGAGGGAATTCGTATCTCGACTCGCCCACTGTGTGTCTGCAGGGAATATCTTCCATCTGATTTGATTTTGCCTTCATAGGTGACAGAACCACTCAAGGCTTTTGCTTTTACAACGCTGGCTTCAGAAACATCCAGCAGTTTTATACCTCCGCTCACAGTTTCTGCACTCACTGAGCCTTTTATTTGCCTGGCAGTAATACCTCCGGATGTAACATTGATGTCAACATCACCTATGACATTCGTTACTTCTATACCTCCACTTGTGGTATGGAGGTCTGCTCCTTTTTCTGCATTCGTTAACTTCACGCTTCCGCTCGTAGTCCCGGCCTCAACCATGCCTCCAATGTTTTCAAGCCTGACTCCACCGCTGACGGATATAGCTTTTATGGCTGCTTTGGCAGGAATTGTTAGGTAATACGATACCGAGACGCTCAAAGACCTACTCCGAGTACGGGAGTATTTCGTCTCTATCCTTAGAGTGCTATCCTCCTTATTCACTTCTATCGTAACCTTTTGAGCATTCTCTTCGGCCTTGGAGTGTGAAGAAGCCTTGGATACTTTGAGAGCCTCGATCTTTACTTCAGCCCTGTCCCAAGTTTTAATCTCTATGCTTCCAGAGATGTTCCTTATGTCAACTTTTCCGTCTTTTGCGATAGCGACGGTCTCTTCGAATCTTTCCTCATATTTCTCCTTTGCTGCTGATCCAGATTCTGCAGGTATAAATCCTAGGAAGAAAATAAGTAAGGTCATTAAAGCCATCGAAGCGTTTATTTTTTCTGATTTCATAGCATTCCTCCTTTTTTTGATCATTAAAAACAACTGTTAAATAGTTTTCGCCGCCCTTTGTCGAGACGATGTCTCCTTTGCAACCATCATTTCATTCAGGAAATCTACTTTCTTTTTGTACGCAGCTAAAAGATAGTTACGCGCATCGATGTTTTCAGGCTCACTTAATACTGCCTGCCTACAAGCGGCGATAGACGAGTCTATGATTTCAAGATTTGTCTGGAAAACCTTGACCACTTGTGGATCAAGGCTATCTTCTTGAGAAGACACGGCATCCCAGAGCGCTTTTATCGCTAATTGATAATGGTGCTCAGCTTCCGCTAATTTGGCAAGCGTATAGCTTCGTGCATCTGGCCCTTCCAAAATTCTTTTTCCTTTAAAATACCATAAGCCAAAAATAACTATCCCTACAACGACAACCAATACTAATCCTGAACTGAGAGCATATTTGAGCCGCGGCTGTGGAAAAGCGAACCATCCTCTTTTTCGCGGCGGCAACCTCAGGACTTTCTGCTCTTCGGCGATCAATTTTTCTCTTATCTTGAGCCATGCCTGTGTAGAAGGTGTCGCTTCATCTAATCGCTTAGCATCTTGAGTGATTGCCTGAAAATCCTTTAATAGCTTCTGGCAATCTGAGCAAGCATCGAGATGCTGCTCAAGATTCACACATTGTCTATTATCCAGATTGTCGTCTACATATTCATTTATTAATTTGTTGGCTTTAGAGCATCTCATTGTCTTTACCTCTTCACTAATTTTGTTTATTTTTAAGGTATCCTCTGATCTTCATCCTTGCTTTGAAAAGCTGGGATTTGGATGTCCCCACAGAGCACCCCAGAATCTGCGCAATTTCCTGATGTTTAAAACCCTGAACATCATGAAGAAGAAAAATGCTCTTTAATTTGTGCGGGAGCCTCTGGATCACTTCCTCCAACGATTTCTCCATTATCCTGTTGCTTGAATGGTCAGCCTTTTCTTCAATCGTGCCCTCCAGTTCACTCAGAGATACAGTTTTTTGGAGCTGGTTTTTTTTCTTTCGTAAATAACTGTAGCAGGTGTTGATGGCAATCCGATAAAGCCAACCAGAAAAAGTATCATCTCTCTGGAGAGTATTCAGATGAGTAAAAACCTTGATAAAAATGTCTTGGAGTAAATCTTCGGCAACATCATGGTTATATGTATGACGGTAAATCAGATTGAATATGGGGCGCTTATAATGCTCATAAATGGCCTCCATGGCCTCTACCTCACCTTTGCGGCAACGCTTCACTAGATCAATCAGGAAATCAGCGTTTTCTGACTCTCTTTCCACTGTTTGGCCTTTTTTGTCTTCGGTCATGACAGGATAGTTTAAACCAATTTTACCATAACTTCTATCCACAATTCTTGACCGGTTTAGGATTAGCCCAACCCCTGATTCGAACATCTGTTTTCTTCCTCAATTAATATGATGAAATAAATGAGAAAAAGGTTGCCTGACTTTAAAATAGTTTTTTGCCGCTATTGGGGTCGCGTCTCAACATTTGACATATCCATTTATGTTATGAATGTTTCTCTCCTCTTATGTGGACCTTCCTATAAAAATCCAGCCATCTATGAAAAAAGAT
>CAZSPM010000363.1:0-2967 GCA_964608785.1 uncultured Eubacteriales bacterium | reverse complement strand
TAGAATAGTGTCGGTCATGATTGTGGCGGGATTGGAATTGACCAGAATTACTTTATAATTTTCTTCTTTTAGAGCTTTGAGAGCTTGAGTTCCGGAATAGTCGAATTCAGAGGCTTGACCGATGATAATAGGTCCAGAACCGATGATCAGGATGGATTTTATGTCTTTTCGCTTCGGCACTTTATTTACCTTTAAAATCGTCCATCATTTGAATAAAGTCTTGGAAAAGGTATCTTGAATCTCTCGGGCCTGGAGAGCTTTCTGGATGATACTGAACAGAGAAAAGGAATTTCTCCCTCACAGAGAGTCCCTCTGAAGTCATGTCGTTGAGGTTAAGATGTGTCAGTTTTGCCAATCCCTTCAAGGAATCGATATCCACGGCAAAACCATGGTTCTGCGAGGTGATTTCAATAGAACCTGTCTCAAGGTTTTGGACAGGATGATTGGCTCCGCGGTGGCCAAATTTGAGCTTGTAAGTTTTCCCTCCCAAGGCAATCCCCAGAAGTTGATGCCCTAGGCAGATTCCAAAGATTGGAATTTTCCCGATCAAATTTTTTATGTTTTCGATAGCATACGTGATGGGAGCAGGATCTCCAGGACCGTTGGATAGGAGTACGCCATCAGGCTTCATCTTCATGATTTCCTTCCAGGATGTCTGGGCAGGAACGATGTGGACATCTACATTGTTTGAAACTAGATTTCTTAAAATGTTTCTTTTTATTCCAAAGTCGTAAGCAACAACAAAATATTTAAATCTTTTTTTCGCCAAATAGCCTTTGGGCCACTTATAAGATTCCTCTCGCCATTTGTAGGCTTTCGGAGTTGTGACTTTCTTGACTAAATCTAGGCCGACAATGGAAGGAATTTTTTTCACGCGGCGCTGAAGCGTTTTGATATTATTGTTTGTCGTTGAAATGAGTGCTCTCTGTGCCCCGCCAGAACGGATAATCTTGGTCAACTTTCTGGTGTCCACACCCTGGATAGCTACGATCTTGTGTCTTTTCAAGAAATCTGGAAGACTCTCTTTATTTCTCCAGTTGGAAGGAAGGCCTGCCAGCTCTTTGATGATGAAGCCTTCTACCCAGGGCTGGCGTGATTCTATATCCTCAAAATTACACCCGCAGTTTCCAATGAGTGGGTAAGTCATGGTGACAATCTGGCCTTTGTATGATGGATCTGTGAGGATTTCCTGGTAGCCAGTCATAGAGGTGTTGAATACGATTTCTCCTTCTGTATCTCCATCGTATCCAATGGATTGACCAATGAAAAAATCTCCCCCTTCTAAAACGAGCGTCGCCTTCTTTAAGACCATCTCAGGTGACGTAATTCTTAAAATTAGGTTTAGGCATTTGGCATATTTTATATATTCTCATTCAAGAATTCTACATTTTTTTTAGTTTTTTTTTTTAAGGGCTTGATTCATCAAACCCCCATCAAGAAGGGGTCGCATCTCAACATTTGACATTTCTATATGTTGATGTGTTTCTCCTCTTTTGGAGTTGCTTCTAAAAAAAATCAAGTCAATTTTGGAAAATGGGGAATGGAGAATAATATGTCAAATGTTGAGACGCGACCCCATTCTATTAATTAAATTGATGATTATTATAGAATATGTATAATTAATAATAATAATTATGATAAGAATTTTAAATCCCAAGGAGGTTTTATTGATGAAAAATTCAAAAATTTTAGCTCTGCTGCTGGGTTTTGCTTTCTTGCTTACACTGGCAGGAATTGCCCAGGCGCAGGAGACCGAAGAGACTGTCGTCTGTGCTGTAGGCGGAAAAGAGATGAAGAAGTCAGAAGCAAAAGCCACTTATGAGTTCAAAGGGAAGACCTACTATTTCTGTTGTGATAACTGTAAAGAGGCCTTCATCAAAAACCCAGAGAAGTATACCCAAAAGAATGAGCATGAAGGACACATGCATGCTGATCATCATGCAGAGGATACTGTTGTTGATCCTGTTTGCGGGATGAAGATCAAGAAATCCGAAGCCAAAGCCACTTATGAATTCAACGGAGAAACGTACTACTTCTGCATGGAGGGATGTAAAGAGAAGTTTAAGAAGGATCCTGAAAAATACGCCAAGAAGGCCGCAGAGATGGTAACCTGTCCTGTGAGTGGCAAGAAAATAAAGAAATCAGATGCTGCAGGCTCTCATGAGTACAATGGGAAGACTTATTATTTCTGCTGTGCGAATTGTAAAGAAAAGTTCACGAAAGATCCTGAGAAATTTACTAAGAAAAAAGATGAAGCGAAGACATGTGAGCAGGCTAACTGTACAAAGATAGTAAAATAGTATCCTGTTCCTTTTAAGAGCGCGCCCCCTTGTTCCTCGGAGCAAGGGGGTTTTTTTTATATAATATACCCATCTTCTTATTTTTGGTATTCTATATGTGAATAAAATGAAGCGAAAAAGAGTCGTAGTAGCCATGAGCGGGGGAGTAGATTCATCATTAGCTGCAGCTCTCCTTAAGGAAGAGGGCTATGAGGTCATAGGAGTTACGATGAAGCTATTCTCACTTCCCGATGAATACTGCCAGTCGGAGAAGCTGAGAAGCTGCTGTGGATGGAAAGCAGTCGAGGATGCTAATCGGGTAGCCGCTTCCATCGGTATTGCTCACTATGTTGTTGATTTTAAAAAGATTTTCGAAAAGAGCGTGATCACTGATTTCTGTGAGGAATACTCTCATGGGCGAACTCCCAATCCCTGTATTCGTTGCAATCAATACATTAAATTCGATGCACTCCTGGATAAGGCAGAAACACTCAACGCCGATTATCTGGCCACAGGCCACCACGCTCGGGTAGAGCATGATTCTCATCTCAAGCGCTTTCTGCTCAAAAAAGGAAAAGACAGAGGCAAGGACCAATCCTATTTTCTTTATACATTAACTCAAGACCATATCTCTCGCACATTTATGTCTATATGTCTTCTCACATAAAAAGGAGAGAGAGAATTGTGC
>CAZSPM010000362.1:0-2976 GCA_964608785.1 uncultured Eubacteriales bacterium | reverse complement strand
TAATATTTTGATAGTTAGTCATCTTTTTTTGGCCTGACTTAACTTTCATATTATTTCACCTTTCATAGCACATTGATAAAAGGTCAATATTTTTTTTGTACGACTTCAAAGAGTCAGAGGAGCTATCAATTAATAGCCCAATCAAACTTTTCTCAATTTGAAAAACTTTACAGCCAAAGCGAGAAAAACCAGAGCAAAAAGAGATAGGATGAGGACGTTGAGGAGAACTGATTCGAGGTCATAGCCAAAAAAGATTAATTTATGAAAAGCATCCATGGCCCATCCAGTTGGGAAGATATAGGTCACTTTCTTCATGCTTGCAGGGAATAATTCCAAGGGGATCCAGCAGCCACCTAAAGCTGACATGAGATTGGCAAAAAGAATATTAAAAACGATGAGCAGTTCCTCCTTCTTGATAATGCTCCCAAAAAGAATGCTCATGCCGGCTATGGTTCCGCAGAAAAAGAATGCCACTAGAAACAACGCAAGGATTGAATTTCCTAAATATGTTTTAAACACTATTTTGCCTATTAAAAAAAGAAGAGTGATCTGACCCATTCCGAGAAGAAGACCGCTTGTCCATTTTCCCGCAATGATAGAGGAGAAAGAAGCAGGGCTTAAATAGATCCTTTCCAGTTGCCCTAATCTGCGTTCTTGGAGAAGTGTTATTCCTCCATACATGAGGACGGTGAAGAGAATGAACATGACGGAAGAGGAGGGAATCATATGATTGAAGCCGCCTGGAATTATACGGAGCTTTCCCGCAAGTTTTGATTTCAGCATTATTAGCTTTTCCAATTCGTATTGACTGTACTTTTCTTTGAGTTCATCCTCATCTTGAGGAGCTAAAGAGGCCAGTTTGGTCAGGATTTTGATGATGGCTTTTAAAACGTTCGAATAAGCGGCCTGAGAGGCTTCGATATTACTCTCTCCTTCTTTTTCAAGGACAAGCTCCACTTTTTTCCCTGCCAATATATTCATGGAAAAATTCTTGGGGATGATGAGAGTCCTTATTTTTTTATCCGCTTCTTCTTCTAAGGATTTAACTGCGTATTTTTCATCCTCAAGCTCGGATATCAGCGCTTGGGAAAGGAAACTTTTATCGTGATCTATGACATTGAGTGAGATTTTTTGATTTCTTTCTGATGATTCAGGAAAGGCAAGGCTAAAGACGATTGCAAAGAAGAGAGGGAATATGAGGAGCCAGAAAAAGAACAATTTATCTTTGACCGCAAGCTTTATGTCCTTAAGAGCAATGTTCCAGGTTGTCATTTAAAAAGCCCTCTTCTCAAACTTCTATTCAAAAAATAGGAGCCAACTAAAGAAAGGAAAATACCAACAAAAACCATCCCGAGGAGAATCGGGAAGATCCTTTGAAAACCTTCTCCTACAACAGAAAGATGGAATGCTTTGATCCCCCAATAATTCACTGTCAATTTAGAAAAGTTTTGTATAAATGGAGGGAAATTTTCCGCAGGCACCATACTCCCCCCAAGCAGAGACATTACAAGAACCACAGGAGTAATCACAGCTCCTGCCTGTCTTTCGGTTCGAACGAAGGAATAGAGGGACGAGATCAAACCTGCTATTAGAATATTGAGTGAGAAGACAATGAGAAACACCGAAAAAGGATTTCCCCAACGGATAGAAAAGATGATTCTTCCTAATACTATTAATGTGAGAGTACAGATGATTCCTATTATGGCCGAGGTAAGGATCTTGCTCCAGATAAAATCAGTGATTTTCATCGGAGAAATACTCATCCGCAACAAGGTCCCCATTTCTTTTTCCCTCAGCAGGTCTTCAAAGACAATATTGCAGATAAATAGGAGGAACATGACAGCCATCGCAGGGAGGATATAGCCATAGACAGAAATGGAAGTTTCTTTCTCTTCTTCTTTTTCTTTGATGGTCCTCTGCTTTAAGGAAATAACAGGAGGAAAGACGTATTTGGATATGCCTTCTATTCTATTTTTAATCTGAACTGTGAGAGAAGAGATTTCCTTATCAGGGAATTCTTCAGTATCAACAAACTCTTTTATCGTGCCTAACTCATCGGAGAATACAGAAAAAATTGCCGAGAATAGAAGGGAGGAAATATCACAGATTTCTTCCACTATCTGAGGAAGAAACTGTTCTGAAGGATTCTTGAGAATCGAGAGTTCGACGGGTTTTTCATCCCATATGTTTTCTCCGAATTTTTGAGGGATGATGAGCAAGGCTGATGCTTTTCCTCTATCCATAAGCTTACGGCCTTCCTCTTCTTTGACTTTCTTAAGCTCGATCAATTCACCGAGCTCTCCCTGTTTAAATGAGCTCAAGAAGAATTCAGAGAAGAAGCTTTGATCGTTGTCGACGGCCAGGACAGAAATGCGAGGCAATGTTTCTTCTTCAGACGGACCAAAGATCGTTCCCAAGATAAAAGAAAAGATTACAGGAATCAGCAAGAAGCCGATGATGACGATTGGGTTTCTCCACTTTCGGATGAAATCCTTGCGGGCTAGAAGGAAGATATGATTCACTCTCGCAATTCCTTTCCTGTGAGCTTGAGAAAAACACTCTCCAAGTTTGGCTGTTTTATGGAGACATCATCGACAGAAACCCCTTCTTTAAAAAATTCTTCGAGGAGAAGAGGGATTTTTCTTGATGCCTCGAGAGATAATACGACTTTTCCATCCTTTAGAGAAAGGATTGTTGCTTCCTTTAGGGGAGTCAGGATTTTTTGCCCCTGGTCAGCGCTGAAATTCCCGCTGATGAGCACGATATCCTTTTCCTCGACAATCTTTATTAATTCGGCCAAGGTCCCAATAGCCAGTATCTTTCCCTGGTCCATGATCCCTATCCGATGGCAGAGTTCCTCTGCCTCTTGTAGATTATGGGTAGTGTATAGGATTGTTGTCCCTGAAGAAGAGGCCTCTTTGATTATCTTGTAGATGTTGAGTCGAGGCTGGACGTCGATGCCTATTGTCTACTCCT
>CAZSPM010000361.1:0-2979 GCA_964608785.1 uncultured Eubacteriales bacterium | reverse complement strand
CTCTTCTTCCTCTTGATCCTCTTCCTATTCTAGCCTCCTTCTCATTTTGGAGATCTCCAGTTCCAGCAAAAGACAAAAACTGACAATAGCCAGCGATTAGTAACATCTGGGGATTAAAAACAGGTTCATGGTCTTTTATGGTTTCCAGTTCTGATATTTATGGCCTCATCTACAGGGGATACAGCAATTATTCCGTCTCCTTTATGGCCTGTTCTCGCTTTCTTCAATATAGTCTCTTTGATTTCCTCTACACATTCATCAGGAGATATAATCTCTATCTTTATCATTGTAGTATAAGTGGAACCTAGCTCTGGAGAGATTTCAAGCTGGCCTTCATGAATCTCATCCCCTAAAGCTTTAACATCAATGGCACTTATTCTCGGCGTTTCTATTTCTTTTAAGGCGCTTATGACTTTATCTGCCATAAAAGTCCTCACATAAGCTTTAATTAATTTCATGGCGTTCCTCCTTTAAGACCTGTTTTTCTTCATGAAGTTTATTAATCTACTGTCTATTAAGTTACTTTTTTGTTTTTCCGAGTTTCCTCAACTCGGCCAGAAGCTTTTGTGGAGTAACCGGAAGGTCGTGAACCCTAACTCCAACCGCATCATAGATCGCATTGGCAATGGCAGGAGCTGTAGGTACTAATCCTGGCTCAGCAACTCCCTTGGCACCAAAGGGACCGAAGCTGTCATCGGTCTCGATGAATTCGAGGTCGATGGGAAAGCCCATTTCCCATACTCTGGGAATCTTGTAATCCCGGAAATTCGGATTCAGGATCTTTCCTTCTTGAGATTCTAGGCTTTCGTAAAGAGCGTATCCGATGCCCTGGGCAAGCGCCCCGTATATCTGGCCATTCAGTGCAGGCGGATTCAAGACTTTTCCCACGTCATGAGCGGCAACCATCCGGATAATCTTTACTTCTCCTGTCTCTACATCCACTTCCACTTCTGCTCCCTGGGTTCCATAGGCGTAAGTGGCAGAGATGTTGCCATACCCTTTTTCGAAATCGGGAAGTTCATTGGGAGGATCATAGAAGACTTCGGCTGTCAGCATCTGCCCCTGATTGCGAAAATGTATGGCTCGAAGCAGTCTGCCCAATTCCAGACGCAGCCAGGATTCCTGCGGCGCATCTTTGATGAAGATGAATCCATCACTGAGCTCAAAGCGATCGCGTTTGGCTTCCTTTGCTAAATTAAAATCAGGAGGATTGTAGTCAGAATTTTTTGCCTTGTACTTTTTGAGATTCTTCTCTACTTCCTTTGGAAACACTTCCTCGGCCATCTCAAAGATCCTCTTTCGGACCTTATCGGCCGCCAGGATGGCTGCGTTGCAGGCCATAAACGCACCGCGACTTGCGTGAGTCCCCACATCCCAAGGGGAGGTTCCTGTGTCTGTAGGATTGATGAATATTTTTCCGGGGCGAATTCCCAAAGCTTCGGCCACCCCCAACGTCAGGACTGAATGCAGGCCCTGTCCCATTTCCACTCCGCCGTGGTAAACGTTCACATTGCCAAAATCATCCAGTTTTAGGATTAACCCACTTGCGTCGGATCGATATATGCGGGCGCCACCGCCCACATGAATCAGGGAAGCCATGCCCACACCGCGGAACTTTCCCTTTCCGCGCTTCTTCTTCCAGTCCAGCTTCTTAGAAACGCTCTCGAGGCAATCTCTGAGCCCGCAAGTGCTGACTTTCAATCCCATGGGCGTTGTCTCTCCGGGCTCATTACAGTTGATCATCCGGAACTCATATGGATCGATCCCGGCCTCTTCTGCCAGCTCATCCATGTTGCTTTCTAGAGCCCAGGTGTGTTCTGGATTGCCATAGCCGCGCATAGCCTGACAATAGGTGTTGTTCGTGTAGACCAGTTCGGCATCAAAATAAACGTTTGAAACACGATAGAGAGAAGTGGCCGGCATCATCATCACGGTGGGATAGGTCGCACCCCATGAAGTGTAGGCCCCGTTATCTTGAAGCACATCTACATAGCGGAAAGTAAGCCTGCCTTTTTCATCACATCCCTGGATGATTCTTGTCTGGCACGACTGTCTGGGAGAAAGGTAAGCGAATTCCTCATCTCTCGTGTATAGAATTTTCACAGGACAGCCTGTCTGGTGAGCTAGAAGGATGGCGATATACTCATAAGTGTGAGTGTCAAGGCCTGACCCAAATCCTCCACCGATCGTGGGAATAATGATCCTGGTGTTTTTGCCCTTCAATCCCATATCAGAGAGAGCGCGGTTGAAATTTCGCTGGGCCAGAAAAGGAATCTGGGTTTTGGCCCAAAGGGTGAGGTTGTTGTTTGTGTCAAACTCGGCGATGCAACCGGCTGTGCCCATACAGCACTGCTGGACTCGGGGAGTTGAGAACACCCCTTCAGCCACAAACTTTGCTTGTCGCTTTCCGGTTTCCATATCGCCAGACTCATGATGATATGCGAGCGGGACTAAATTGTCGGTTTTGGGTTTGCCCTCAGGGCCGATCTCATGAACAAGAGGGGCTCCCTTTTTCATCGCCTCATGTGGACCGAAAACACCGGGCATAGGTTCATATTCAACTTCGATCAATTCCACGGCTTCTGCAGCAATATCGGGATCGCTGGCAGCAACGGCTGCGATCTCGTCCCTGTGCTGGCGAACTTTATCCTTCTTCAAGGCAAAATTGTCACGCAAGAAGCCAAGACGAATCTCTGGAGTATTGTATCCAGTAATCACTGCCTTAACGCCGGCGAGGCGCTCTGCTTTGGAGGTGTCTATGTGTTTTATCCGTGCATGCGGGTGGTCGCTGAATTTAATCTTTCCGTAGAGCATACCCGGACGATTGAGGTCATGGATGTAGTGAGCTTTCCCTGTAGCCTTATCAAAAGCATCAGGTCTGGGGACTTCTTTCCCTATATAGCGGAACTTATTCATGACTTATCCTTCAGTTTTACTGCCGCCTGTTTTACGGCTTTTATTTTCTTTTCATACTCAGTT
>CAZSPM010000360.1:0-2979 GCA_964608785.1 uncultured Eubacteriales bacterium | reverse complement strand
CCGATACCCTGTCGGAAGAAAAACGCCGAGGCATCACCATTGAACTGGGCTTTATTTTTATGGAGGCTCCTGGCTATGACAAACAGATTGTCTTTATCGATGTGCCTGGTCACGAAAAGCTCATCAAGACAATGGTAGCTGGAGCAAGCAATATCGATGCCGCCCTTTTAGTTATCGCTGCTGATGAAGGTATTTCCCTGCAGACAAGGGAGCATTTTGACATTCTCCAGCTTCTTGGGATTGAAAAGGGAATTGTAGCCCTGACAAAGGCGGATTTGGTAAACGAAGAACGCATCATTGAATTAACAGGTCAAGTGAAGGATTTTCTGAAAGGTTCTTTCTTGGACGATGCCCTCATTATTCCCGTATCTTCAGTAAAGCACACGGGTGTTGATGATTTGAAGCAGGCTCTTCTGGATCTCGGCAAAGCAGTGGCGAAAAGACATGACAGCGGAATTTATCGTATGCCAGTTGACAGAGTTTTTACAATGCGTGGATTTGGAACAGTCATTGCGGGTACGATTCTCTCTGGAGAAGTCAAAGTTGACGATAGAATAGAGATTTTCCCTGACGAGATCCCAGCGAAAGTAAGAGGAGTTCAAGTTCATCATCAAAAAGTGGAAAGATCGATCCTAGGAAAACGTACGGCATTAAATCTTCAGGATGTCAAAAAAGAAAAGCTTCGACGCGGTCAATGCGCTGGCAAGCCAGGCTCTCTCACCCCGACAAATAGACTAGATGGAAGGCTTCACTTGTTGAAGAGCTACGGAAAGCCACTCAAAAATAGAACTAGAGTGAGGCTCCATATCGGAACCGAAGAGGTCATATCTCGGATTGTTCTCCTCGAGAATGACACAGTTTTGCCTGGAAATGAAGCCTTGGTCCAGTTTGTTCTGGAAGCTTCAACCGTGGCTCTCCCGGGAGATCGCTTTGTTATCCGGACCTTCTCCCCTTTGATGACCATAGGAGGAGGTAAAATTCTTGATTCAGCCCCTTTGAAGCACAAGAGGTTTGATTCCCAGACTCTCCAGAGCTTGCAGAGACTTGAAGGAGATATAACGGAGAGAGTCGTGCAAGTGGTCATGGACTCAGGCGTTGTGCCCCTGAGCTCTGCAGAAGTAAGAATAAAGATAGGAGAAACTGAGGAAGCTGTCAGTGAAGCTCTCAGGAATGCATATGAAGCCGGGAAAATCATAAAAATTGCCGTGCGCAAAGAGACAAAATACCTTCACAAGAATTCTTATGCGGGCTTGGAGAAGAGATTGACAGCTTTTATCCGAAGCTACTTAGAAAAGAACCCTCATCGTATGTTCATGCCTTATGAAGAACTCAGATCGCAATTCCTCAGATCGATTGATAATCAAACATTTAAGGCGGTGATTGACGGCCTGTTAGAAAAGAATATCATATACCAAAAAAATTCCGATGTGAGCATAGTGGGGTATGAAGTGAAACTGAAGCCCAGTGACCAAGAGATTGTCCAGAAAATTGAAAGTGAATTCAAAAGAACAGGATTTGCTCCACCTCTCCCGGAAGAAGTTCGCCTAAACTTGGGATTAAAGCCCAAGAGTTTTCTGAACATAATGCACAGCTTGTATGAAAAGGGTGTTTTAGTCCGCCTCACCGATAAGGTCATTTACCACAGAGATTCATTCGAACAATCTAAGAAAATTGTCATGGAACACCTCGAAAAAAATCAGACGATAACCGTCGCCGAACTCCGCGACAAACTTAAGCTCTCACGAAAATATGCTACGGCTATTCTTGAATATTTTGATGGCATTGGCTTGACAAAACGAGAAAAGGATGTGCATATTTTGAGATAATCATCGGGAAGGTATAGGTCCCGGTGGGCCTTCTGGACTTCAAACCCAGTATGGGGCCGTCAAAAGTCCCGGGTGGGTTCAACTCCCACACCTTCCCGCCAGCACCATTTCCCCTGGTAATTCCTTGATTTTTTAATTTTTTGGTTTTCAATCCCATTACCGTATTTTCAGTGTAATTCAACAATTTTTGTTACATATCTGTGACATGGGGAGGAGGAGTCTATATAAAAATGAGATTTTCATTTCTCCTCATTAATCATTTTCTTGCTAGTGTCGCCAATCTCGCTTATGCTTCAATCATTATAATATTTGTCTCTCTCTAAATTCTTTAATCCATGCTTTTAATTTTGATATATCTCTACTCTGACATTCTAATTTCGCTCTCTTAATATATAGATCACGAACTTCAAGGATATTGTGTTTTCTATCGTTATGAAAATGCAACAGGCCGTCTAAATCGTAAATCTGCTTACAAATCTCGTCTCTTCGTTCTATAGGAATTCCTATGGTATTTGGACCTATAGTTGTTAATTTGTCTGCAATTAATGCCTCAAGACTAAGTACTCTGTAAGCTTGGCTAGTATCTAAGGCAAAGATTGATGGTTTTCTTAGCATCGATACAGGCCAATCATCATTACTCAAAAAAAACTCAACTTTAATCTCTTGTGTGGCAACAGCAGCAGCATTTCTGATTACTTCTGAGGGGATAGTTATATAATAGGTCAATAATGGCAGTTCTGTTTTGGCTTCTCGTGGTTTGTGAGAACGGAATTTAAGAAGATTCCCCTCCCCTTGCAGTTCTTTTTCAATACTCTTTAGACAAGATTCGATCTCGTCTCTTTGCAAACTACAAATCATATCTATATCAATGCTTGTCCTCTGCATCTCAATCGGGAGGTAAAACTGTGCGGCAGCTCCTCCCTTTAAAACTATATGATTTCCTAGTCTTTTATGTATTTGACAAAATATCTCTAAATCCCATATAAATAATTCTATTCTAGCTTCATTTGTTAAACCCAAGAATTTCTTTCTAGACAAGATCGTTTTTTGCGCGAAACAAGAGGGGGGATGAATCAACGCTTCCTTACGATATTTCATTTATTCCTTCTCTAGTTTTTTCAATATTTCAGAGAATTGAAAAGCATGCTTAGAA
>CAZSPM010000359.1:0-2982 GCA_964608785.1 uncultured Eubacteriales bacterium | reverse complement strand
AAACCAGCTGGAGAGTGCATGTGGTGTGAACCTCCACTGCTGCATGCTCACTGGCCGTCCTTTGATCCCAAAAGTGCCGAGGAAGAGAAAGTGATTGTAGTCATTCAAGTCAACGGGAAACTAAGAAGCAAATTCGAAGCCGAAAGAGATTTGCCTGAGGAACAAATTAGAGAAAAGGCTCTTGGCTTGAATCGCATCCGAAATATCGTCAAAGATGAAGAGATTAAAAAGGTTATCTACATCAAGAATAAATTAATCAATATTGTCCTATGAATTTTTTTGGAGCTGGCATGAAAAAAACACTCATGGTGCTCATCCTTTGCCTTTTTCTTTTTCATTGTGGTTATCATTTCCGCGGTACCGGTGCCTTCCTTCCTCCCTATATCAAGAAGATGAATATCCCTGTATTTAAAAATTTGACAAGACGTTTTGAGCTGGATCTAAAGTTGACTCAAGCTGTTATAGATGAGATGGTGGCCAGAGGAAAAGTAGAAATAACTGGAGACATGCAATCAGCAGATGCGGTCTTAACTGGGGAAATTGTTAATTTTCGGGTTCACCCCATCGCTTTTTCCGGAGAGGCCTCAGCCGATCGGTATAATATCGTTATTGTGGCTAAGATTACTCTTAGAGATCTGGTCAATCAAAAAGTTATTTTTTCCAATCCTGATTATGTTTATCAGCAAGAATATGAGGTACCGCAAGGAACGAATTTTGATAGCGTAGAGTCAGAAGCCATAGATAAGGTGGCTGAAAAATTTGCGAGAAACCTTGTGGTTACCATATTAGAAGGATTCTAGGGGGGTGTATAGTTTCCTTCTTAATTCAGAAATCAAAGAAGAGAATCTTGTCCCTTGCTATTTTTTTCATGGGGAAGAGCCCTTTTTAGCTTTTCAATTTGTTGATGAGTTAAAAGAAGCGCTGATTTCTCCAGAAGTCCAGGATTACAACGTTGAAAAATTCAACCTCGATGATCACTCGTGGATGGAAATCATTGATTCGGCAAGGACAATCCCTTTCTTTTTCTCCCCTTGGCGGATGATAGTCGTAGAGGCTTTCAAAGGAAAAAGCGAAAGCCTGACTGGAACAGAGGAGAAAGTATTAAAGGATTATTTTTCTTCTCCACCGACTAAGACTCTGCTCATAATCATTTTTTCAGGGAAATTAAGAAAAACGAGCCCTCTCCTCAAGTTTTTTTCGTATACTCATGCCCCAATGGCCCGAGTAAAAGAGATAAAGCCTTTGAAAGAAAAAGCTCTTTCTGCCTGGATGGATAGGAAACTTTCGTCCCAGGGTAAACGAGCCAGCTTTGAGGCGAAGAAAAGAGTTGAAGAATTAAGCGGGCCCAATCTCGGTAAAGTCAATAATGAGTTGGAAAAACTCGTAACATTCATCGGTGAAAAGAAGATAATCGAGTTGGATGACGTCAACCAAGTTTCTGGCTGGATAAAGACCCATATCGAGTGGGAAATTGCTGACAGCTTGGAAAAGGCTGATTTTGAAAGAGGCCTAAGAGTCTTGACCGGTCTATTTAGAGAGGGAACGAAGCCTGAAAAAATCCTGGGCTTAATGGTAAAATTCTTCCGTGATATATTTTTAGCAAAGCTCTGGCTCAAAGAAAAAGATATGGATAGAAAGACAATTTTCAAGGAATTAAGACCCCAGATTCATGAAAAATTCGGAGGCTTTTATACAACAAAACTAAAGGAATTCTTCTCCTTGGTGGAGAGATTTTCCTTGTTGGATTTGAAGCATGTCTTGGAAGAGCTTGAGAAAGTTGATTTAAAAATCAAAAAGTCAACTCTCGCTCCTCAGATAGTTCTTGAAAGCTTTCTTTTCGATTATTGCTGCATAAGGAAGGAGGAGAGGATTACTTAGAGGGAGAAGGGTTAATCATTTCCACCTGATGGCTTAATCTTGATTTGTACCGGTCGCCTGTGTTTTGGTGGATAGTTCTTTTTTTGACGGATTTATCTATGATGGAAAAAGTTTGGGGAAGAAGTTTCTGGGCTTCCTCCCTATCCTTGTTTTTGATGGCCTCTCTCAGGTTTTTTATCTGGCTGCGGAGGATTGATTTGTTTCTCCTGTTTATTGCATTCCTGCGAAGACCTCGCCTCCACTGGCGTAGGGCTGATTTGTGAATAGCCATTTCTTTCTCCTTGTGGGAAGTGGTATGATAAGATATATTTCCTTTAAAGTCAACTTATTAAGGGCCATCCAATGAAGTTAGGCTTGGAAATTTGTAATCCGATGGGGTCAGGCTTTCATAACTTTCATAACTTTCTTAAATATAAAATCAAGTTATGAATATTTGAGAATAATAATGTTTATAAAGGTCTGATCCCAACAGAATTCTGAAATGGAACAGAAAGAACAGAATCGGAGATTGGTAAGGTCGGCTTTGGCTGTTTCTACGCCAACTCTTTTAAGCAGGATTTTTGGATATATTAGAGATATGCTCCAGGCTTATTATTTAGGCACAGGAAGAAGTGCTGATGCGTATTATATGGCATACAATATCCCAAACCTGTTAAGGAGACTGACCGCCGAAGGCGCGATGACAGCCGCCTTTATTCCAGTTATCACCCAGATGAAAAAGGAAAAGTCACGAGAGGACCTCTGGAAATTTGCCAATGTCTTCTTTTTTGATTTGACTGTGATTATGGCTGTTGTTACCGTATTGGGAATTATCTTTGCTCTTCCATTGGTTAAAATTATTGCTCCCGGCTTTGGTGATTTCCCAGGGAAATGGGAGCTTACCTCTGTTCTGACGCGCATAATGTTTCCCTATATATTTTTAATCAGCCTTGCCGCTTTGGCCATGGCTATCCTGAACTCTTTCCATAAGTTTTTCGTTCCTGCTTTCACTCCTGTACTTTTAAACCTGGCGATCATCATCGTGGCTCTTCTTTTTGCCAGAAAGGCAGAGGAGCCTGCTTTTGTCTTTGCAGTCGGTGTGGTTATCGGAGGAGTATTGCAGCT
>CAZSPM010000358.1:0-2986 GCA_964608785.1 uncultured Eubacteriales bacterium | reverse complement strand
TCTTCCTCCGTTTGAAAATGCTGAAATTGTCTCCCATATCGATTTGGATAATTTTGATTTGCATAATTTATATTCAATTCTTGAGGTTTCATACCCTCTCAATCTCTCTTTTAGATCCTTCATCATACCATCGCTCATAAATTACACCTTAAACCTTAATAAATAATTTTTTATTCATAATCCAGTTCTCTTAAATAATCTCCTATCCTCTCACTTATCTTGTTAATCTCGCTATCAATTGCCCCTAAGTCCTTCCACTCTTCAGAAATATTTATCTTCTCCATCTCTTCCTCTGGAAAAACATAAAGAGTAACATTGAGGTTAAAATCATTTTTCTTGATTTCATCAATATCGACAACCCTCGAAAATCCTTTTTTTTCTTCAAATTCCTGATAAGCTTTAACAATTTTTTCGCGATTTTCCTCGCCTAAGCGATTCAATTTTCTAACATCCGGATGTTGCTCAAACTCCTGGCTTGCATTTATAAATAAAATCTTCCCTGTTCTATCTTTAGGTTTATTTTTGTTAAAAATTAAAACTGCTCCTGGAGCGCCGGTGTTGTAAAAAAGCTTCTCAGGAAGGAGAATAATGGCTTCAATCAAATCATTGTTTATAATTCCTGATCTTATTGCTTTCTCCTTCCCGCTCCTGAAAAGACAGCCATTATCAATCACAATCCCAACCCTGCCAGTTTTATTGCTTGCTGATGAGAGCATATGCTGGACCCAAGCCCAATCTGCAGACTGCTTAGGAGTAAATCCATATGGAAATCTTTCATGCCAGTATTCGCCCCTTTTTAGGATCTCTTCATCATAACCATCTTGATTCCAGGGAGGATTAGCAATCACAATGTCAAATGTTTTTAATTTTTCTCCCTCCTTAAGCTTGGGATAAAGGAGAGTATCGCCAAGAAAAAGTTGAGCATTCCTAATGTCATGGATATAAAGGTTCATCTTAGCAAGGGCAAGGGTTTTGTAATTTGCTTCCTGGCCGCAAAGAAAAATCGTATCTGCCTCTGCCCTTCCGAGTTTTTCAAGATGCTGATAAGATAGGATGAGCATTCCCCCCGAACCAGCAGCAGGATCATAAACACTCTCACGCGGCTTTGGATCAAGGATTTCAACAATTAGATTAATCACTTCTCTTGGTGTATAAACCTCTCCCTCTTTCGCTTTCTGAGGAGCAAAGTATCTTAAAATCCATTCATAAGCATCGCCAAGAATATCTCCCGTTACATGATGGAGAGGGCGCGCAGAGAAAAGTTCAACAAGTTGCCTCAGTATTTCTGCATTTTCCCTGTTGTTAGAGAATTGAACAAAATCTACATTCTCAAAGACATCCTTAAGCTCATGGTTTCGATCTGCAAGGTTTTTCATTGCCCTTGAGAAATTTTCTGGAAGCCTAGCAGGGTCCTTTCTGATGTTTTCCCAAAAATAATTATCGGGGATATTAAAATCGTGGTATATGGCGTTTCTTGCCTCTTTTCTGGCTTCTTCCTTACTAAGGCCATCTTCAAGAGCTTCCTTGTAAGCATTTTCAAACTCAATTTCCCATTTATCACATATTCTCTTAAAAAAAAGAAGAACGAGAATAAAGGTGTAGTCAACTCTTGTTCTGATAAGGTCAGCGGCCTTTTTCAACAGGGATTCAAGTTCGCCCCTAGTCAATCGGGTTGCATTCACAGAAAGTGTCTCAGAGATTATTTCTGTTCTACTTTTTAAGTTATAAATTCTTTTTCGCGCGTCGTCAGGATCAAACTGGACATTTAAAAATCTTCCCTTTCTCAATTCAGATAGAACAACATTGATCTGCTCAGGACTATCTTTTAATTTTTCTTTCAAAACATCTACTGCCTTATCTATCCTGAATGGTTTATCCTCAAAGCTCTGCCAAAGTATTTCATATCTCTTATCTACCCATTTTTGCGTTTTCATAAGTTCTCCAAATTATTTAAATTAAATAAGTATTTTCATTATCACTTATATTATAAAGGAAAAACCCTTTTTGTCAAGATGTTTATTGAAATTTTTTCAAAATGTGGATTAGATGAACCAAACCCCTACAGGAGTTTTCTCAGCAGGATAAAGGATTTAACTATCCTGAATAACCTTCAACTTCTGGGAAGGAATAACCAATCTACTCAGGTTCCCTTCTTCATCTGTTTCAAGCTCTATTTCCAATCCGCTTATTCGCATGATTAAAGAGCAGGATGATTCCTCTTTGGGCTCCAGGATAAAAAGCGCTTCAAGCTGCGGTATGATATAGGCTGAGAGCTCGATCGGTTCTTCAAGAGAACATCTAAACTTCTTCGCTAGTACAATATAAGGGGAGAAAACGGCATTCGGCAGAAGAAAGGCGTCCCTTTTGATCTTGACTGTACTTTTCTGCTCCTGTCCTCGAACCCGGATTGTATTCTCTACAGTGCCGTCTAGTATTTTGCTGGATATCTCTTGAGCTACCCCACTCACAGAGCCTTTGAAAAAATAATGGTTCGCGACAAAACCCTTATCCAGACCAATAGTCAAACGCTCAATCTCCATTGCGGTGGGCTTGGTTATTCGCCCACTGACAGAGAGAGAAAACCCCCACTGTTCAGGCCGCCAGGTGTATTCCTCATAGCCGACCTTTTCCTCTCTAAAATAGATCGAGAAGCTTCCCTTCTGGGCTTCACTTTGATAGCCCTCGACAAAGACAAAGGGAGAAGAAAGGATCGGAACTATTAGTATAGATAAAGTTAAGATAGAAAACCTATTAAACACTCCTTTTGCTCTTCTCTATTCCACAATCACAGCCGTGCCGTAAGCGAGTATTTCAGACGCGCTCTGCATGATCATTGAGGTTGTAAAGCGAACATTGATTATGGCATTGGCCCCAAGGCTTTCGGATTCTTCCACCATGCGGTCAATGGCTTGTTCCCCTGATTCGCCCCTCATCTTTTTGTAATCTCTCATTTCTGCCCCAAACATATTGCTTATGACAGTCATAA
>CAZSPM010000357.1:0-2989 GCA_964608785.1 uncultured Eubacteriales bacterium | reverse complement strand
CACTTTTTTAAGTGCCATTATCAACATAATCAAGAGAGGGATGAAATGAAAAACTTGGATATTCCACCCTCTACTGAGACCCTCGACCATCCGATTCAATTGAATGTCTTCAATAGGGCCTGAACTCCCGCCCACGAGCCAGAAAAGGAAAAAAGTGATCACCGCAGCAGGAATGGTTGTATACATCATGGAACGGATATGCCGGAAAAGATCGGCCTCGCCAATGGCTGCGGCAATATTGGTAGTATCAGATAAGGGAGACATCTTATCCCCAAAGTACGCTCCACTCAATATGGCACCAGCAGTTATAGGAGCTCCTATGCCCAGTCCAGCCTGGACTCCAATTAAAGCCACTCCGGCTGTTCCAATTGTTCCAAAGGAGGTTCCTGTAACCAGGGACATAATGAGGCAGACTAAAAATGTTGTCGGAAGAAAGAAAGATGGAGAAATGACCTGCAACCCATAAAAGACAAGTGTGGGAATGATACCGCCTTGAATCCAGACTCCTACCAGAGCGCCGATTAGCAACAAGATTAAAACAGCGATAGTGATCTTGCTCACCCCGTAAAAAACCCCGTTTAAAAAAGATTCCCAAGGCTGTCGCAAATAAAAACTGAAAGCTCCAACAACGCCCACTGCAAGTGTCAGTGGGAGAAACGCGCTGACTAGACCTGACTGGAGACGAATACAGAGGATAATAACACCCGCGACAACGAGGACTGTCACCAAGGCTTCAAGGAGAGATGGGGATCGGCCTCTTTTTAACACTGCTAGATTCTATAAAAAACACGCCGATGTTTCAATCTGTTCATGTTGAATTCGCAACAGGTGGGCTTGATAAATCAAGCCCCTACACTTGAAGATTGCTGTGCTTCGCTCACATAACATTCTCATATATTTGCAGATGAGACTATTTTTTTATACTATATTCACGTCCAACAGCCTGAATTCAAATTACATATATCATGAAACAAAATCCTGCCCTAGACTTTTATGAAATACAGAAGCAACAGCTGAGGAAGAGTGTTTTCTTGATCCTTGTTTTGATTATCTTTTATTTTCTAGCTGTGGGATTTATCTCTTTTGTCATTGTATTATGCTTCAGTATTTTTTTTCGCGGAGGATTATTCCCTTCACAAAATATCCTGAAAACCCTCATCTGGATTAATTCAGCTATCTCAATCATCATTGCCTCTGTTCACTTTATCGACGCCAGAAAGTTTGGGGCAAGGTTTATCCTCAAGCGGCTTCGTGCACAACAACCAAATCTCTCAGACCGTTACCATAAGCAATTCGTGAATACCGTAGAAGAGATGAGGATTGCCAGCGGGCTGCCAAAGGTAATTCCTTATATCTTTCCCACATTTGCTATCAATTCCATGGCTCTAATCCAGCCTGATAATACGCCCTCTGTTATTGTGACCGAAGGCTTGCTCGCTGAATTCACAAGAGATGAGATCCAAGCTGTAGTTGCTCACGAGCTGGCTCATATTATCCGAGGAGACGCCTTTTACCTCACTCTAGTTTGCTCTCTTGCCAACTCCTTTGAACGAGTGAGAGAGGCTATTGAACCGGAAAAGCTGCAACAAGGCGGAAAATATCGCACTCAAGGAGGTGGAGCCGCTCCTTACGCGATTTATTTCGCTATTACTCTATCAGCGATCATCATGCATATCTTGAGTACTCTCATAAGCCGTCAAAGAGAAATCCTCGCCGATGCAGCAGCCGTGGAATTATCCAGAAATCCCCGCGCCCTTGCTCGAGCCATTTATAAAGCTGATGTGAAAAACTCTTTTGTGGGAGATTTTAACCTTACATATAGTCCTCTGTTTATTGTGCCGCCCGAATCAAGAGGAGAATCTGGCGGATTCTTAAGCAGGCTCTTCAATTCCCATCCGCCTCTTATGGAAAGGATCAAGCTTCTTGCAAACATGATACCGACAAGACCCGGCAACATAATCCGCGAAATCTGGGAAATCCAGAAAAGTCGAAGAAAGGCAAAGGTCATTCTTAAATCTCAAGAGGAACTCTCGAAGAGACCTGATGTCCCAGCACCGCAGGCAGAAGAAATCAGCCAGACAGAAGGAAAAGTGTGGGCCATCCATGATCCCCAAGGAAATTGGCAGGGGCCGTTTGCTCTAGAAGAACTTCTTTTCCTTCGTTATTTCACTCCCGTGAGATGGATAAAGAACACGCAAGAGGATATAGAAGCTCCAGCAAAAGAATTCCCTCAGATCCGAAGTGCTCTCCGCAATCTCGGCAAGAAAAACCCGATCAATCCTGCCAAGCAGAACCGGTGCCCCCGCTGTCGCGTCGCTCTTATCAAGACTTATTACGAAGGCGTCCCGGCAAAGATTTGTCCCCAATGTGAAGGAAAACTCGTAGATTCTGCTCATATGAATAGGATTATCGCGCGGAAAGAGGTTGGATTCTCAGAGCAGTTAATTAAAAAGGCACTCAAATTCAAAGAAGAGTTCTTGCTTAATCCGTTTCAGAGGAAAAAAATAGACCTGGAAAAATCACCGAAAATCCTTTGTCCGGATTGTGGGTACAGAATGGTCCCCAGACCCTATAACTATCAATATATTGTCCCTGTGGATAAATGTTTTTCCTGTAATAAGATCTGGTTCGACTCCGATGAACTGGAAATACTGCAAATCATTATAGAAAAAAGGTAGGGATTGCTGTGAAAAAAGGGGACAGCCCCCTTTTTTTCTTGATGAATCAAGCCCCTACGATTTTTTTTATAATTCCTGAAAGGCCCTTTCAAGAATTATAATATAATCCTCGACATTGGCTTCTCTAGGGTTTGAAGGTCTGGAATTATTCTCGAAAGATTTCTGAGCGTTTACAAAAAACTCACTCTCCTTTATAGCTCATCAGAAAAAATAGCTAAAGAAGTCCCTATAGTCATCGAGGCTGCCAGCGTTGAGGGAATCGAGGTGCAAAAGTTGATGGTACAAAATCTAGCCGAGCTTTACACGATGAG
>CAZSPM010000356.1:0-2994 GCA_964608785.1 uncultured Eubacteriales bacterium | reverse complement strand
GCTCGCGACTCTTCCAATGAAAGGCCAATCTTTATTGAACCCCATCGAACCGGAGAATCTCCCACAAAAATGGGAACTTCAATCTCAAGAAGCCTCAGGATCTGTCCTGAATCCTTGTCAAATAGATCTTTTTTTTCAGAGCGGAAAGTCTCTTTGTCGGCATCGTCTCCCAGACGGCTGTACTGATAGGTCTCTTCGTAATCACTAATAAAAGAAGTCGCTACAAAAAGATTATTGTAACGATTATAGAAAATGACATAAACCACCTCTTCGTTTATCTGCTCCTCAATATTCCTTTGGATCCCTTCCTCGTCCCATCGAATAAGCGGCTGCTGGTTCAATTGAGCAATGTTCTTAGCTATCAATACTCCCTTGCTTATCTGTTCCTCAAAAATGGCGTCCCTTTCTCTTTTCTCGATAACAAAGAAAATCAAGAGCACAAGCACAGTGAGCAGAACAACTACTGAGAGCATAAACCTTGTCTGGAGGGACATCCGTAATTTTAGTTTCACTCTCTTATCTATCCAGCCATATTTTTTTGGCGTCTAAATAATAGAATCCCAGTGAAGGCACCTCTACTCCCCTGACATTGGCCTGCATAGCCACCCTATTTTGGTGAGAAAAAAGAGGGAGAGCAGGAATTTCAGCATGAAGAATTTCTTCAATTTTTCGAAAAAGTTTTATCCTCTTGGTCCAGCTTCTTTCTATCTCAGCCTCCTCCAAGAGCCTATCGAGCTCAGGATTTGTATAACCGAAAACATTGAACACAGATTGTGAGAAAAATAGAGGGCGGATGATATCCTCAGGGTCAGGAAAGCTCATTATCCTCCCGATAAAAATCAAATAAGGATTTTTAAATTCTTTGATTTCGTTGGATGACCTATAAAATCTAACTCTCAATCCAATACCCAAGGCGTCGAGCTGTCGCCTGAGTTCTCTGAAAATCTCAAATTTTAGATCTGCTCTTGGGGCTTCAAGGAGAAGAGTAAGTGTAGGAAAATTTTCTCCTTCTGGGAAACCGGCCTCCCAGAACATATCTTTTGCCTTTTCAATATCAAACATATTCTCGTCATCCCTGGGAAAAAAGCCGGGCAATCTTGAAGGGATAAAGTTGTTTGTCACTTCACGCACATATCTGATATCAAAGGTTTCTCGAGCCAATTCTCTTTTATTAATGGCGTATGAAATAGCTTTTCTAATCACCGGGTTATCAAGAGGAGGTATATGGCAGCTCATTCCCAAAAATATGGGGTGAAGCGATCCGTCCTGAAAAACCTGGTATTTCGATTTAAATAATCTCTCTGACACAGCAGGAATGGAATCTATCTCATCATTTATAAAATGATCCAGGGTATAATATGGGCTGAATTCTACGGCATCTAGGTAGGGCATCCCCTCAAAATACTCTTCATTCCGTTTCATTCGAATCCCAACTGGCTCCAATTGTGGACTTCTCAGGTAGTAATCGAACTTAAATGGTCCTGTACCACTCGGCTCCCTGAAAAAATCTTTTCCCTTGGCAAGAACGAGGTCTTTAGGAAGAATCTTGCAAAAATGCATGCCCATCAGATAAAGGGCAGAGACAAAAGGCCTTGTCCAATGAATCTCGAATGTGCGTTTATCCAGAACTTTAAATCCCTCCACTTCTTCTGATCTTCCTTCCCGAAAATCTCCAGCCCCGACAACTCTTGGAAGAAAGAATTGGGAGTAAGGGGAATCGGTTTCTTTATCAAGGAGGCGTTCAAAAGAAAATTTCACATCTTCTGCTGTGAGCTCTCTGCCGTGATGGAACTTGATTCCCTTTCTTAGATAGAATGTGTACTTCTTATGGTCGGGAGATATTTCCCAGTATTCAGCTAAACAAGGCACAATATGTAAATTTTTATCCAGCTTGACCAATCCATCATAGATCTGCTCGGACACAAAAATAAAAGATTCCAGACTTGTCGGGTCAAGCTGTTCTCTAATCCCGTTGGTGAAAGATTTCAATCGAAAAACCCCTCCATAGCGAGGCTTCTTTCGGACAGGTTTTTGGTAGAAATTAAACACAGGCAACGCTAAGAGAAGAACTAGAAAAATGCTAAAAGCGACCCGAAAATTGAAACTCCTTGTCATTTCCTTTGTTTCCTATAAGCAATATATATATTAGACCAATAGTAAATAAATGGCAATTTTTATGCCAATTTTTCAGAATTGTTAAAGTTTTGAATATGAATAACTTAGAAGGGTTTTTTTGAAGATGAGGAAATTTTTTGTAAAATTCTTTTACAATATTTAAAACTTCCCATCCATCTGGAATTCGGCACTGTCTAACCAGAATCCTGAATGGGTAAGAGAATCACGCTGGGACTGGAGCAGATCGTAATGGAACTTCTCTTCCTCACATATATTCAAGAAGATTTCCCTTGCCTGAGGATCATCCATCTCCTCTGCAGATTTCTGAAAGTGTCGGATGGCCTTTTCTTCAAGCTCCATTCCTATGCTTAAGGCTTCGATATCGCTTTTGCCTTCCGCTTTCATCATTCTGGAGGCCAGCTCTTCAATCAGAGGAGATTCGCCTTTGAGCTCCTCTCCTCTGATATACTTTTTCCAATCTTTCTCTTTGAGAATAGATGTGAACAGCCTGCTAAAAGCCTCAAGATGTTTTACCTCTTCATCGGCAAGCCTTTGAAACATTTTCTTTCCGAGCTCATTATGGGTGATTTCAGCAGCATGATTGAAAAAGTTCTTTCCATTAATTTCTAATTTAATGGCTTCCTTGATAGCATTTTCAACTTGCATACTTATTTTTTCCATATTATTTCTCCTTGTTCACCTGAATTATTCATATATAAATCAAAGGATTAAATTATTCAATAATCATCATCAATTAAGGTTCATCTCCCATTTAGTTGTAAATATTAATACCGGTTTCACAAAATGTCATTCCTGCTTCTTTATAGATTCCTGCTTCCGCAGGAATGACGAAACGGAGCAAGGATAACAGCTCAATTA
>CAZSPM010000355.1:0-3023 GCA_964608785.1 uncultured Eubacteriales bacterium | reverse complement strand
TAGGAGGTTTTCCATGCGTTTCGATACATTAAAAAAACAATTTTTTTATACTGGTGCGGTTTTGCTCATTTTCTGCCTATTTGCTTCTGCACAGGGAAAAAAAGAGATAACCGTTGAATGGATTTATAGCGATGAAGCCAATTCGATTCAATCTGTTCCGTATTTCACATGGCTCGATGATAACACAGTTCTTATTCTGGATATTCAAAAACCCAAGGAGAAACGAGTATTCGAGAGGTTGGACCCCGCAACAGGAAAGCGTACACCTGCACTGGATATGAAGAAATCGGTTGAAAATTTAAAAGTCTTACTGGGAGAAGAGAAGGCTCCAAGAGTATTGCCATGGCCGATTTCTTTTGACAAGTTTGGCAGTCAAGCCATCTACATGTTTGGCGGAGATATTTTTTTACTCAATCTCTCAAGTGCTCAATTTGCCCGTGTGACAGAGACAAAAGAAGTAGAGCTTGGGCCAACTTTTGCGCCGGATGGAAAGAAAATTGCTTACGTACGTATTAACGACATTTATATTTATGACGTAGAAAAAAAGTGCGAAAAACAGCTCACCCTTGATGGTTCTGAGATGCTACTTAACGGAAGGCTTTCTTTTATGTATTGGGAGGATGTCTTCTTTCGTAACAATGGTGTCGGTTTGTGGTGGTCGCCTGACTCCCAAAGTTTAGCTTATCTTCAGACTGATGTATCCCAGGTAACCGAACTGCAATATTACGATATCAAACCGTTTAATCCGAGGGTCATTAAACAACGATATCCTTTAGTGGGAGAGACAATAGAAACTGTCCGTGGCGGCGTTGCTGGAATGGACAATGGAAAAACGACATGGGTGAGAGAAACAGGAGTTCCGGATGAATATGTCATAGCTGTCAACTGGCTCCCCGACAATTACCGCTTGAGTTTTCAGATTATGAATAGAGCGCAGGACAGAGTAGATCTATACTTTGCGGATTGCGCGAGTGGAAAATCTGCACATATTCTGGAAGAGAGCGATGATGCATGGGTCAATATTTCTGGAGATTTATATTTCCTGAAGGATGGGAAATATTTTATCTGGGGTTCAGAGAGACGTGGATACAAACATCTTTATCTCTACACACTGGATGGCAAGCTTGTCCGTCAGATAACAAAAGGAGATTGGGCGGTTCGTGGACCTTTTCAGATTGCATACTGGTGGGGTCGATCAGTCGTGGGAATTGACGAGAAACAGGGATGGATTTATTTTACCGCACTCGAGAAATCCTCGATTGAACGTCATCTTTACCGCATCAAACTCGATGGGACAAAAATGCAGCGAATATCAAAAGAAGATGGATTTCACTCTGTTGTTTTCAGCCCCGAGGCTAAATTCTATATTGATTATTTTTCAGATATAAAAACACTGCCCTCGCTCTTGCTACATAGAAATGATGGAAGTGTCTCCCTGGTGATCTCTACGCCCCAGACAGAGGCTCTTACGAAGTTTGATATTCAATATCCCGAACTTTTTTCGATTCCTGCAGAAGACGGTTTTCTGATGCCGGCTCAGATACTCAAACCCAAAGATTTTGACCCAAAAAAGAGATATCCTGTCATAATGTATCACTACGGGGGGCCATCTGCGCCAAGTGTTATTGACAATTGGCAGAGATCAAATTTCTTCAATCAAATCCTGTTAAAAAAAGGATATCTTGTTATGACAGTGGATAACCGGAGTGCTACTGGCATCAGCAAGGATCTAGAAAATACCGTCTTGAATCAAATGTTTGGCGAGAATGAACTGAGTGATCTCCTGGCGGCTGTGAATTGGCTGAAGTCGCAGCCCTATGTTGATCCGGGACGCATCGGGATATGGGGTTGGAGTTACGGAGGATGCTTTACTTTGCTAGCTATGACTCAATCGAAAGAGTTCAAAGCAGGAATCGCAGTCGCCCCTGTTTCTGACCAAAGGTTCCATGAGCCCAAATGGGCAGAATTTGCTATGAAGAAGCCCCAGGATAATCTTGAAGCCTGGGAAAGAGTTTCGTTTCTCCGACATGCAAAGAATCTTCACGGCCGGGTGATGATTGTTCACGGCACTTATGACGACAATGTGCGAATCCAGAATACCTGGGCACTTGTCGACGAGTTGATCAAAGCTGGGAAGAACTTCGACATGATGATCTATCCCATGCGAAAACACGGGATTGCTGACCGTCCGGCTCGCATTCATCTATTCAAAAAAATGGTTGAGTTCTGGACCGAGAATCTTTAACCTGATTTGATATCAAGAATTCCCTATGAAAAATAGGTGGAGGAAGGTCAAAAGGCAAACTCCAGGGAGGTATAGCCTGCAGGCTGAACGCTCAAGCTTTAGGCTATTGATCCAAGGAGAAGACGCTTTATCACATAAGAAAGATTCTAAATTTAGGTTTACTTAGGAGGTAAAATGAAAAAACCTATCTATTCGACATTCTTATTATTGCTTTTTATTCTTTGCCTCTTCTTGTCAGTTTATTCCCAGCAGAAAATGGATGAAGAAAGCACCAGACTTATAAGAGAATACACGACCGATAAGAGATTCCTCAATCCGCTCATTGATCACATCCCGGAATCGCCAACAATTCCATCCCCTCGCAATGTGCTCGGGTATATTGCAGGAACACCAAAAAAGCTCACCTATTATGCTGACATAATTCGTTACATGAAAACTTTAGCTCAAGCCTCAGAGATGGTGAAGCTCATCCCGATCGGAAAGACGAATTTCGAGCGCATGATGTATGTCGTGCTTATCTCCTCAGAAGAAACGATCAATAATATTGAAAAATACAAGAACTATACTGCCGCTTTAGCAGATCCTCGGAATACGCCTGAAGCGAAAGCAAAGGAAATAATAAAAAAAGCGAAACCCATATATTATATTTCGTGCAATCTTCATTCAGCAGAGACAGGAAGCGCGGAGATGTCCATGGAACTTGTTTACCGCCTAGCTGCTTCGAAAAAGCCATACATAAAAGAAAGGTACAATACCTCAACAGCAACCCCCACTGCCG
>CAZSPM010000354.1:0-3040 GCA_964608785.1 uncultured Eubacteriales bacterium | reverse complement strand
AAGTTTTCAAGGTCTGACCCCGATGATTCGAATCAATACCCCACTTTTCGTCATAAAGCCACCAAATGTTGCTCATAAAATAGAAGTCAATCGCTCAACGGGGATTTCTTTCGACGTGGAATTCGGCCGTAGAAAAAATCATCCCCCCGGATAGATATAGTCTGAGCAGCAGAAGACTTCTCTGTCATTTTTCTGATGAGTTTGTGGAAGGCATTATCCGCTTTGCTGTAGGGACAGACATAAATACAGACTGCGCAATCCGTTCCTGATTTTCTCCAGAATCTATAACATTCCTCTCGATTCAGCACCCATTTTAGAACTCCATTCTCCTTGATTTTTTCTCCAAAAGGAATGGCCTGGCCTGGACAGTTTGTCGCACACTTTTGGCATTTCTGGCAGAAATTCTGGATTCCCAATATTTTGGGTTCATCGGTGATCAATGGAAGGTCTGTAGTGATGAGGCCCAGTCTTGCGCGCGGTCCATATTTTGATGTGATTAGAATTCCCAGCCTTCCCAACTCTCCCAACCCCGCTTTCCAAGCGAGTGGAGGAAGCATGGATTGATAGTTGCTTCCCGCAATATGGGCTCTGGCCGAATAGCCTAACCGGCGGATGAAGCTAGCGGCTATAATGGAGATTTTTGCGGCCTCAATATATTTCTTTGCTGTCTCGACAATCACTGGCGCTTGGGGAGCAGAAGCAACCATTTCCAAGTCCATCTCCAAAGCGAAGCTTATGGCATATCTATGCTCGAGCTTTATACTCTTGCCATAGAATTCTGGCCCTCTGCCTACGTGGGAATACACATAAGTTTGTTTCAAAAGGCACACTCCACAGAGGTCTGAGCCTAAATAACGGATGACATTTTTAATCATTTGTGTATTTTCAATAGGAGATGGATGCGCTTTTTTTGAAGATTCCTCACCGTTTACTTGAGTAAGCTGGTGCTCTAAAAAATCAAACTCTGCTGAGGCCAGCGAAAAAAGAAATGGTTTTTTTTCTATATGATGGGAAGAAAGGATATCAGGTATCTTACGTATTTCATCATCGATTTTTTTATATTCTGATCTTCGGACATAATATTCCTCAAAAACCTCGGTGCCTTCTTTATAGTCAAAACGAGCGAAGATGATATCCCTTTCATCAATTTTTTTCTGTTCTCCTGCGATCTCTATGGATTTTCTTTTTAAGGGAGAAAAAAAGAGAAAAAAGAAGCCCAACATAAACAGAATAAATAGGCATCCAAAGAACCATGGCCTGAGTGGGGCACTGACAAGAAAAAAAACTGAATTCAAGAGAAGCAGAAAAAGAAGAAAAAGGGTGCTTCGCCAGAATGCTTTCTTTTCTTTTTCCAGGAGGCTATAGAGAGAAAACAGTGAGAAAAAAATTATCAGAAGGATAAAAGAACTCTCTCCTGCCACATTCCAGATATTCATTGCCTAAAAAATAATAAACTCCTCTCTTTATGTCAATCTGCCATAGAAAGTATTTCTGCTTTCAGGCAGATCGCGACGTGTGTCATTACTTGGTTTTGAGACTTCGCGGTTTTCTGTATATAATACTTGAATTAGAAATGAAGAAGACAAAAGTCTCTATTGTTAAAGTCGCCGATTATATTAGCGAAGAAGTATCAGAGGGATTAAAGAAAAGCCTTGCGCTTATCGGGGGGCTGGAGAAAATCATCAAACCACATAGCAAAGTTTTTGTGAAGATAAACCTTCTCTCCCCTTCATCGCCTCCCGAGAGAGGCGTTGTAACCCATCCTGTTTTTACTCAGGAAATCCTACGATTGTTAAAGGAATTCGATCTGGAGATCACAGTCGGAGATGACATCTTTTCAAGAAATCAAGATGGCTTTATCAAGACGGGTTACCGTCAGGTCTGTGAAGAATTAGGAGTACGTCTTGTCAACCTGAAAGAAATGGGTTTTCGAGAGATCGATTGTAAGGGGCAAATTTTAAGAAAGACCTATATTTCTCCTTTGGTTTTGGAAGCTGATTGTATCCTTAATCTCCCTAAGCTGAAGACTCATTCCTTTACTGTCTTTACTGGGGCTGTAAAAAACATGTTCGGAATTATTCCGCACGGGCTTCGTCTCGATTATCATCGTAACTGCATAAGAAATGATGTCTTTAGCCAGATGCTTGTCGATCTATTCTCTTGTGCTCCTCCCCAATTGACTATCATGGATGGCATCACTGCCATGGAAGGCGAAGGACCTTCTGCTGGAAACGTAAGAAAAGTAGGCCTGATTTTTGCCTCTCAAGACTCTGTGGCTGTAGACGCAGTGGCAACAAAAATCGTGGGCTTTTATCCTTTGAATATATACACGACACTCCATGCCCATGAAAGAGGTTTGGGCGTTGGGGCTATCGAGAATATTGAGATTGTCGGTGAGAGCTTACGAGACGTCCAACTAAAAGATTTTAAACACTCAGCCATTGCTATCGGTCTTCTCCAGCGGAGGGTTCCCTCATTTCTTTATGCCTATCTTCAAGCCCAGCTGATGCTTATTCCAGAAGTCTATCGGGATAGGTGTACCGCTTGTTTAGAATGTATAGAGATCTGTCCCCGGAAAGCTATTCAGTTAGTCCAGGATTTAGCTTGGGTAGAAAAGAACCTCTGTATCCATTGCATGTGCTGCCATGAAGTCTGTCAATTTCAGGCCATAAAGCTTAAGCAACAGCCTCTCGGAAGAGCAATTAGAAAGGGAGCTTCTTTATACAAGAAGCTTAAATCGATGGTGACCCGATAGAGATTTCTATTACCTTCCGGAACGGGAGAAGAGGCTAAATAAAATACTTTATTCCAACTCTCAATACAATGGCGCTCATATCTAGAGAGAATTCTTCTTTTGTTAGCCCAAGATTTAAATCGGATATGGTGGTTTCTCCAGAGGTTGTTCTATAAAAATAGACCGCCTCTGCGAGAAGGTCCAGATTGTCTGCGACATGAATACGGCCTCCAGCGCCACAAAGGGAACAGATGCCGTTTTCAATTTTTTTGCTTATACTTATGTCTAGGATGGTCATCGGAACAG
>CAZSPM010000353.1:0-3045 GCA_964608785.1 uncultured Eubacteriales bacterium | reverse complement strand
GATTCAAAAATAAAGAAAGTAAAGGCTTCATTCATCGACCAGATTCAGTACATGCGGATTATTAATTCAGATGGATTAATGGCATCTGATGTGCGTCCGCTTGCAAAACTGGTTTGTGTAGCAATCGCTGAAAAAGAAGGAAAAAGAGAAGCAGGCTTTTCTGGTGGAGGCGGTAGAATAGGTATGGAGTATTTTGCAGACCGGCTCACTCCCAAAGAAATTGGCAGAGAAGCTGCTATAGAAGCCCTGAATCTTCTTGATGCGGTGGAGCCCCCTGCAGGGGAAATGCCTGTTGTTCTAGCCCCCGGTCACAGCGGAGTGCTCGTCCATGAAGCGGTGGGTCATCTTCTCGAAGCTGATTTTAACAGAAAAAAAACCTCAATTTTCTGGGATAAAATGGGCAAAGAAGTCGCGTCGACCCAGGTTACAATATTTGATGATCCCACAATTCCATTCTTTCGAGGCTCCTATAACATCGATGACGAAGGCACAGCTCCAAAGAAAACGCTTCTCATTGAAAAGGGCATTATGACCGGCATGCTACAGGACAGGCTTTCCGCTAGGTTTATGAATAAAGAGCTGACCGGACATGGAAGAAGACAGGATTATGCCTCCATTCCCATTCCCAGGATGAGCAATACTTATATAGATAAAGGTGAGTACGCCGCAGAGGAAATAATCAAATCTGTGAAGCGAGGATTCTATGCCTCTAAATACCAGGGAGGCCAAGTGGAAGATTCAGGTAAATTCACTTTTTCTGTAAGTTCAGGTTTTCTTATTGAAGAAGGCAAGCTCCGAGCTCCGGTCAAGCAAGCCACGTTGATCGGAACTAATATCGGTATCTTGAAAGATATTGAAACGATCGGCTCTGACCTTGAATTCGGTCTCCAAACAGGAACCTGTGGAAAGGAGGGTCAGGAAGTTCCGGTCGCTGATGGCTGTCCCACTATAAAGATTTCCAAGATGACTGTGGGGGGACTGAAGTGAAAGATAAAACAAAATCGACGAAGCTTCGAGAAATGGCCGAGAGTCTTGTCGCATTTGCTAAGGCGAAAGGAGCGGATGAAGCAGAGATCAGCATCTTCGATGGTTATGAATTTAGTGTAGATGTGAGAATGGGGGAAATTGAAAATCTTATGGAGGCTGGCTCTAGACTGTTCAGCTCACGAGTCATCAAAGATAAAAAAACTGCCTTTGCCACTTCCTCAGATCTATCAAGAGAAACCCTCCAGAATCTTCTCGAAAATTCCATAAAACGTGCCAGTCTAGCTAATCCCGACGAATTCTCGGGTTTGCCACCTCTCACTCAAAAGAAGATTGATATCTCATCTCTAAAACTTAATGACCCGGAAATCCCCAAGTTAGATTCAGAAAAGAAAATTAACATCGCTAAGGAAACTGAGAAAATCGCTCTTGAGGACAAAAGAATTTTAAATTCCCATGGAGCCAGCTGTGGAACCAGAGAAATCAAAACCATTCTGGCTAACTCTAACGGCTTCCTCCAGGAATATGACCAGACGTCCTGCAGCGTGAGCGTTGGGTTGCAGGCCGGAGAGACAAATAACAAGGTCGAGGATTTTTGGTTCTCTGCAAAAACACATTTTAAAGACTTGGAAACGCCGGAACAGATTGCAAAAAAAGCTATAGAAAGAACAGTTCGGCAGTTAGACCCAAGGAAAGTAAAAACACAAATAGTACCAGTTGTTTTTGAACCTTCAATGACCTCATGGCTCCTAGCTTTCCTTTTTGCCTGTGTATCGGGAGTTTCAATCTACCAGAAAACGTCTTTTTTAGTAGATAAGCTCGGAGAAAGAATCGGCAACAAAAGAATCACGGTCTACGATGATGGCCTTATGCCAGGTGCGCTTGGAACAAGACCCTTTGATGCAGAAGGAGTGCCTTGCCAGAAAACTCAGGTGATCAATAAAGGAATCCTTCAGAACTACCTTTGCAACACATACGCAGCAAAAAAACTGAAGCTCAGGTCAACGGGAAACTCCAGTGGAACCGGAGTCAGTCCTAATAATTTCTGCCTTGAATCTGGAGAGAATTCTCCAGAACAAATGTTAGCTTCCCTGGAAAAAGGCCTGATCTTGATAAGAACCATAGGCCATGGATTGAATCCCGTGACAGGTGATATATCAAGAGGAGCCTTTGGCTTATGGGTAGAAAAAGGAGAAATAGCATACCCTGTCTCAGAAATAACAATCTCCGGTAACCTGGGGGAAATATTGAAAAAGATAGAGATCGTTGGGAATGATCTAGATTTTCGAAGTCCTATCTCTGGCCCAACGATTAAAATTCAGGAGATGATTGTTGCCGGAAAATAGAGTGGCCAAAATCTTATAAGAAACATCTTTTTTTCCGTAATGGCAATACTCTTTTTATGGATGGGTCCTGTCACGGAGTGTCCCCCGTCCGTCCTCGCTCCACCCATCCCCCCGTGGGGAACCCCTTCCGCTGCGGGCGTTGCGGAGGAACACCCCGTGCCACCCATCCTCTCTATAAAAGGAAATTGCCATAATCACGGAAAAAAGATGCTTATAATCTTATAGATTTATTTGTCCTCTCTATATATTGTTTGATATAGTGAAGGAGGTTACTTTATGGCTATAAATTTTTTTAGAGGAGAGCGGATGATGAGAAAATATAAAATCCTTGGCCTTTCAATCCTTTTCGCTTTGTCTTCTTTTGCATCCTGTGCACAGATGTCGACTGGTCCAAAAGCAGGCTCACCCCCTGATAAGGATATGGCTCGCTTTATTCCTAAAGATATCAGTGCTATCTTCTTTATCAACTTTCAAAGAATTGTGACAATAGAAGCTGTGGACAAGCTCATCAATGAACAGATGAATAACAAAATGTTCCAGAAATTCACTGAATACCAGCAATTTATAGAGGCAACAGGAATTGATCCCTTGAGGGATATATATCTCATAGCTGCAGGCACAACAGGGGAGTTAGAGGAAGATCAAGAGGAGGGATTTGGTATCATAAACCTTAAATATAATAAAGACACTTTGCTTTCCTGGATCAGAGAAAAAA
>CAZSPM010000352.1:0-3052 GCA_964608785.1 uncultured Eubacteriales bacterium | reverse complement strand
ACTCAATCCTTTCTATGAGATTCTGGGGAGGGATTATGTCTTTTTTTTCTTCTTCTATTTTTCCCTTAAGAAAAGAGATTATCTCCTCGAGCGGCTCGAGCCCGCTAAAAACTGCATCAAAAAGTCCAATTTTCCGAGCAATTTCGACTGTGGGCGGAGTTCCACCAAAGACGAACGTTTTGTCCGTCCATCCGTTTTTTTCGATATCCTCTTTAAAAGATGACAATAATTTTTCTAATACCTCAGGGGTTAAGCGGTAACTAAGCGCGATTAGATGAGGGCTATATTCCCTTATTGCCTCGTTTAATTTTTCTAATGAAACAGCGGGGCCTAAGAAAAGAGTCTCGTATCCATAGCGTTCTGCCAGTTTTAAGAAATTCAGGATTCCTGCAACATGTACGCAATTACCTAGAGAAGCACCTAAGATTTTTCTGGGCGCGGCGGATGCCACTTTTATATTTCTCCTGCAACAGCTAGGAGACGGATATCTTTGATGGACATTCCTTTGATCCCCAGTTTTTCAACTGTTCTTCCGGATTCCCAAAAGTCTATCCCTCTCATCAGAGAGGCGATATGGATGAAGGATTTCATGGTTGGGGTTTCGACCTTCAGCATGTCTCCGATTGAAGCAATAGGAACAAGACTCATCGGAACATCCTCATCTATGTAACGATGGTGGAGTCGGTCTGGAGCCTTGATTCCTAGATATCCTGGATTATCTTGGATAGCTTCATAAAGATTTTTTCCTGTAGCACTGTATGCTGTATAAAGCCAGGCTTTGGCACTCATGACTTTTATGCCTAAGGCTGCCGCCACTTCGAGTCTTTCTTTATCCAGTCTTTCAAGCACTGAAGCAACAGAATGACTTGCTCCCTGAATGTAGTATTCAAAGTCACCATGTGTTTCCTCGATCCAGGCTGCGTTCATAATGGTAAGAGCTGGATGGAAGATCGCTCCGATGTTTTCGAGGCTTGTTTTAAAGATGTTGTCTCCAGGAATAAATTGGGGAAAGGGGCGATTGATAATTTTGAGGATGCCTGGAATCCAATAAGCAGGAAGAGTAGCCAGAGGAACAGAATTTTTTACAGAAAAGATTTTGGCATGGGCTGGTCCCAGAGCTCTTGAAGCATAGAGAAAAGTCTGAGCCTCTGCAATGAAGGGAAACTCTTGGGTTCCTTTTTCTTTCAGAGTGTTTAAAAACTCCAGAGCCCCTCCTGTCCGACCTGGGTTGAGGACAACCACATGATTCTCCTTGAGATAAGGTGCACATGCTTCAGCCATGAAGCGATGAGCATTAGCCGGGACAACGACCATGAGCACATCCACTCCCTCTAGACATTCTTCCATGTTTGCAGAAACGAGTTCCAACCTTCCGAAGCCCTTGACCTCTCCTTCGACTTTGATGCCCTTTCGTCTTATAACTGGAAGGATTCTGTTTCGGCTTCGGTTAAAAAGTCTGACCGTGAAGCCGTTAATAGCGAGATGGCCAGCCATTGCTAAACCACCATGGCCAGCTCCAAGAACGCAGAACTTCATCTCTGTTTTTTCTTTATTGAGAATTGTTCTGATGTATTTCTTTCTTCTAGTGTCTAATTCTTTGCTAATTTTTTTCGCCATATTAACCACCTATTCTAAAGGATCTGATTGATATCAAAAGATACTATTTGTCATTCCTGTGGAAACAGGAATCCAGAAATAAGGGGTGCCTCCATATTCTTTAACTTATCTGGCATTTGTTTTTAGAGAAAGCCCATCTATTTTATTAAATAGAGGTGAGAAAGGCAAATATCTATTTCTCAAAGTAAACCTCCTAGATGATTGTGCTTATGATTATGAGGTCAATTGACCTACAGGTATGAAAAATTTATAATCTCTTCCATGAAGGGAAAAGAGTTAGACGCTCTTATTGAAGCAGCCTTGGAAGAAGACATGCCTCGAGGCGACATCACATCTGAAAACATCATCCCCTCTGATTCTGTGTCCGAGGCCATCATTTTGGCAAAACAACGGGGTATTCTAGCTGGGATCAATGTTGCGAGGCGTGTTTTTCAGAAAATTGACCCTTCTGTTAGATTTAAGAACGTTTTTAAAGATGGACAGATTTTCAAGAAAGGTAATATCCTGGCCAGGCTTGAGGGCAATTCAATTTCCATTCTCAAGGGTGAGCGTACAGCTTTGAATTTTCTCCAGCGTATGTCAGGCATAGCAACTGCGACGGGAAAGTTTGTCAGGGTTCTTGAAGGCACTCAAACAAAGCTTCTCGATACGCGCAAAACGACTCCAAGCTTGAGGTTTTTAGAAAAATACGCGGTTAAGATGGGAGGAGGCTTGAATCATCGTTTCAACCTTTCAGAGATGGTCCTGATAAAGGATAATCATCTTAAGCTTGTCGGCAGTATTCAACAAGCCGTCAAAAGCGCCAAAGGAAGGGTTAGGAAAGGGATAAAAATTGAGGTTGAGACGTCAAGTTTGGAAGATGTTAAGAACGCTGTCCATAGCGGAGCGGATATGGTTATGCTGGATAATATGACGCTGAAACAGATGAGTGAAGTTGTCAAGTGGGCGAAAGGAAAGGTTCCCCTGGAAACATCAGGAAAAATAACCTTGAGAAAAGTTAAAGAAATTGCTTCTCTAGGAATTGATTTTATATCTGTGGGAAGCTTGACTCACTCCTATAAGTCAGTTGATATGAGCATTGAATTTTTGAGTTAAAGGAAATGGCCGAAGATAAAAGTTTGAGTACTGACATTTTGATCATAGGCTGCGGGATTGCAGGAGCCAGTGCAGCTCTAGAGGCGGCAAAAAGCGGCCTCAAAGTGACTGTCATCACTAAGAATTCAAATCCAGAAGAGTCCAATACATATTATGCCCAGGGAGGAATTGTCTCCCTCGGATATGACGACCATCCAGAACTATTGAAAGAAGATATTATCGAAACAGGCGATGGGATTAATAGTCCGGAAGCTGTTGAGGTTTTAACCACGGAGGGCAAAAAAATCGTAGATGATATTTTGATTAAAGAGTTGAGGATTCCCTTTGCCCGTAGCTCTCC
>CAZSPM010000351.1:2172-3057 GCA_964608785.1 uncultured Eubacteriales bacterium | reverse complement strand
CTTTGAGTTCAGCGAGTTTTTTAAGATGAGATTTCTTCTCAGCTTTTTGATCCTTGAGCTGGGCCGCTTGTTTTTGATTGAATTCGTTTAGCTTTTTTTTAAGGGCTCCTATGTTGGTTTCAGCTTCTTCGAGCTCTTGTTGTGTGTCACTCATCTTATCTTCTAGCTTCCGGAGCCTGTTGCTGGCATGCTTGCTTTTTTCAATCTGGATGCCTTCTTTCCAGGATTTTCTTCCCAATTCTTTCAAAAGCTCCCTTCTCTTCTGCTCTTCTTTTTTGAGAAGCGCTTGAAGACGGAGTTTTATCAATTTTCTTTTGGCGCTGAAAAAAAACGAATTCAGCCTCTGCCTTAAGTCCTTATCTCTTAGGAAAATAAAAGAAACTAAAAGAAGAATTATGCAGAGAAGAGTATAGAATATCCAGTAGGGAAGCCCTTCTCGTGCACCAGGAGGCGGTACTTGAGAGGAAAAGAGACTAGCAAGGAGTTCTTTCATTTTATTTTATTGGATTATTCAGTGTTTCTAATATTTTAAGATTTTAACACTTTTTGTCAATTCTTTTCATGACAATGGGGTCAGGCTTTCTGTCATCCCCTCGTGGCATGTGCCCGCGAAAGCGGGTAGAGGGAATCCAGGGCACAGTAGAATATCGTCATTCCTATGCAGCTTGTTATTCAAGCCTGACCCCACAGCATGTCATTCCTGAACAGCTTGTCATTCCTGAACAGCTTGTCATTCCTGTGCAAACAGGAATCCAGGATTATCCACTTTCTAGATTCCTGCTTACGCAGGAATGACGATATTCTACAGTTCTCTAGATTGCAGTTTGCACAGGAATGACATTTTTTTTGACCCTGTTGTATAGCAGTTTGCACAGGAATGACAGA
>CAZSPM010000351.1:0-2072 GCA_964608785.1 uncultured Eubacteriales bacterium | reverse complement strand
AGTATTGATGTATCCTTCTAATTGCGTAGGAATGACGATAAAGCTAGATTCCTGTGGAGCCTGTGCTCGCGGAAGCGGGTACAGGAATGACAGAAGTATTGATGTATCCTTCTAATTGCGTAGGAATGACGATAAAGCTAGATTCCTGTTTGCACAGGAATCCAGAAATAAGGAACACATCTGTCATTCCCTCGTAAGAGGGAATCCAGAAACTAGAAGGAAGACATTATTCCTCTTCGTCATTCCCTCGTAAGAGGGAATCCAGAAATAAGAGAACACATTCTGTCATCCCTTTTTTTGACCCCGTTGTTATTTCTTGTTTTTTCGCACGCTAAGTGTGTAGGAGTTCTCAAATATGAGATCCGAGTCTCTCTTCTCCCGAAAGTCACTCCTTGTCTCAAAATTGTCGATGCTCCATTGGATAAGATAGAGCATTGCAGGCAGGTTTTCGTTGAAGATGGGTTGAATATCTTCCTCTGGATTGAAAAATCCGCCGTGAGGCACATCTATAGGAGGAAGCTCTATTGTAAAGGAGGGAATACCATAGATGCCAAAGGTCCAATCGGTTGTATCTCCGTTTGTGAGATACAGATCAACTCCTGCTTGGCCGTAATTGTAGAAATTTCCATTTACAGATTGCATGAGCTCTGACATATCTGCTGCCATCTCAAAGAGCAGGTCATTTTTCTCTGTGGGGGCCCTTGTGTAACCCCAGGGATATATAATAACCCGGCCATAACTGTGGAAAGATATCATGGCTTGAAAACTTCTCAGTGAGAAAAAATCTCGAATCGTATGAGTTTCTGATTCAGAAAATGCAGCGGTTCCCCGGTAGACACCAGACGAAGGATCGGGGCTAGATCCCTCATTATCAAGACCCCACAGATATCCATAATTTCTGTTTAGGTCCACGCCAAAGGTTCCATCTCCGTTATCCCGCCTGTTTTTCCGCCAGTAACGGTAGAAATGTATCGAGTACTCAAGACCATCAGGATTGACAAGGGGAACGATCCAGATTTCACTTTGGTCGACAAGGGCTTTGATTTCGGAGTTTGTGTTGTAGTTCTCGACGAGATATTTTCCCAGAAAATAGGGAACTTCGACCGAGATCCATTCGCGCGCATGGTGGCATCCGAGAAAAACGACCTCGGCTTCTTCCTCATCGGTATTGACATTATCACTTATTTTAAGAGCATAGATATTTCTCTGCTCAAGGCTGTCCCCGATATCAAAGACCCTGACCAGGTCAGGGTAGGAATCCTGGAGTGCCATAAGGTCTCTCTCAAGCTCCTGGTAAGAATGATACTGTCCGTTTATTCCTGACAGAATAGTGGGTTTTCGTGCATAAGGATAGAATTCTTGGGTTTCTAGAGTGAAAGGAATGTTTTCTTTTTTGAGATTTTGGAGCTCATCTTGGCTCACAATGATATAGACCCTGTTATTCCGTTCCATCAGGAAATCAAGGTTCATCTCCCATAGTTTTTTCTCAATTTCGTAATCCTTTTCGATGCTGATGATTTCTGTTGTCCTGTAGTCCTGGGCTTTCACAGTGATAGGGATAAGGATGAGGAGGAGCAGCAAAACCATGATTTTGGGGTCAGGTCTTGTTTTTTGCCTCACAGGAGATTTTTTCTTTGAAATCAGGTCCACGGTCCTATTTGAGGCAAAAAGCAAGACCTGACCCCAGAATTTGCATCGCTTCGCTCTTCGCAACAACATATAATTTATAACTTAAAGGAGGCTGAAAACGCCACTTTCCGTGCTTTCAGTGAGTTCCCAGAGCCTCTTTCACTTCCTATCGATGCCGCGGCATCAAGGAAAAAATTTCCCCAATGGATGCCGATTCCATAGGAAAAATATAAATAGGATGAGTCAGGTGCCTTCATTGGCTGTGGATCGTAATTCACTCCAATTCTTAAAGGAAGGCGTATCTTTTGATTAAAAATATTCAGGAGGCTTATATATTCAAGACCTGCACCGATCTTAATGATGTCTTTGAACTCTCTCGTAAGCTCTTCGTCGTAATAATTAACGCTGTATCCGGACCAGCTAAAACACGCCAAATTCTGGCA
>CAZSPM010000350.1:0-3072 GCA_964608785.1 uncultured Eubacteriales bacterium | reverse complement strand
AGGAATTTCCCTCTTAATCATGTTCTGTGCTCGCATGATTTCTTTTTCAGATATCAACCGTGATTGAAGCCTGTTTATCTCTGAAAATATAGCCCTTTGGCTTCTCTCCACTAGCAATTGATTGCTATTGATAACAAATATTTTTAAAGCGGAAAGATTTTTTATTTTTTCAATACGTCCATTCAGATGAATAGCGATGACCTCTCTTTTAAATAATCTTTTGAAAAGACGGGAGGTTTCGCCTCGCAGAAGAATGTACTCGATAATTTTTAGGGAATAGAAATCATCCGAATCAGGAGAGGCTAACCTGTAACCTAAGTGAAAAGCAGGCGATGAAGCAAGAGAATCTTCATGGGTTATCACCACTCTTGTCTTGGGTGAGGATTTTGGGGGAGGCAAAGGAGGGATTTGTTCTCCTTTCGGCAGAGTTTCAAAGTATTTTCTTATTTCACTTTCTGTTTCCCTTTTATCAATATTTCCAGCTACACAGAGTACTGCATTATTAGGGGTATAATAAGTCGAATAAAAATCTCTGACATCTTCCATAGTTATATTTCTTATATCATCTTCGTTCCCGATGATGGGGTGATTGTAAGCATAATCGGGATAGAGAAGCTGGTCAAAGGCTAAGAGACTTTCCATGTAGGGATCATTGGCCTTCTTTTGACGAATCTCTCCTGTAAGAGTCTCTTTTGTTTGCTCCACTTTTGATGAGCTGATTTCAAGAAATTTCATCCTGTCAGATTCAAGCCACAGCACCCGGGCAAGTTGGTTGGAAGGCACTCTTTGATAAAAAAGAGTTTTATCCTGGGTTGTAATGGCACTCAGCTCTCCTCCGATTCTATTAATAAAGCTGATGTGCTGCATGCGGCTGACATTTCTTGAGCCCTGGAACATCAGGTTTTCCAATAGATAGGCTATCCCGGTCTTCCCAGGTTGTTCGTTGATAGAGCCGACATTATAGCCGATGACAACAGAGACAATGGGCAGAGAGTAGTCTTCAGATAAGATGACATGAAGCCCGTTTTTTAATTGGAAGCAAGTAACAGGAAATGGAGTTTTTTGTTCTTGTGGTTTGGTGATTGGGGATGTTAGTTGAAGGAGGAGAGAAAAGATAACGAATAGTGGCATTTTTTTTGGAGTGAGTATTTTATTCAGGACTTCCGCCATAAGCATTTTTAAAAATAACACAAATAAGAAGGCAAATTCAAATTTGCAAAGAAGGATTAACCATTTAAGAAAAAGTTGCTAGTCTCTTTTTTTCATTGAAAACTAGTTCTTTTTGTGGTACTTTTTCTGCTACTCTTTTGACATCGTTATCAGTTATAGGAGGTTACAAGTGAGTAAACAAGGAAGACATTTATTTACATCAGAGTCGGTGACTGAAGGTCACCCAGATAAGATTTGCGATCAGATATCTGATGCCATTCTTGATGATCTTATGGGCCAGGACCCTAAAAGCAGAGTGGCCTGTGAGACTCTGGTAACCACAGGACTCGTTCTCATTGCGGGAGAAATAACGAGTGATGGTTACTGTGAATTCCAGAAGGTCGTCAGGGACACCGTTAAAAAAATAGGATACACAAGAGCAAGATATGGTTTTGACTATAAAACATGCTGTGTGATTTCTTCCATCCATGAACAGTCGTCCGATATCGCAATAGGCGTGGATGAGAGAGAGAATCATGAGCAGGGCGCTGGAGATCAAGGGCTGATGTTCGGCTTTGCCTGCAAAGAAACTGAAGAGCTCATGCCAATACCTATAATGTTGGCTCATAAGCTGGTCAGGAGGCTGAGTCAGGTGCGGAGAGAGAAGATCCTGGATTATCTCAGGCCAGACGGAAAATCCCAAGTTACTGTGGAATATGAAGGTGACATACCCAAAAGAGTGGATGCTGTCGTTATTGCTGCTCAACACAATCGTGAAATCAAAATGGATGATTTAAAAGAAGGTATAAAAAGAGTTGTCATAGAGGAGGTTATTCCTCCTGAAATGTTTGATAAAAACACAAAGATTTACATAAACGAGACCGGCCGTTTTGAACAGGGTGGTCCGCTGGCAGATACTGGTATTACTGGACGCAAGATTATCGTGGATACTTATGGAGGAGTGGGAAGCCATGGAGGAGGGTGCTTTTCAGGGAAAGATCCTTCTAAAGTTGACCGGTCGGGTTCTTATATGGCACGCTATATCGCTAAAAATATAGTTGCCGCAGGCATTGCCGACAAATTGGAAGTAGAAATGGCTTATGCCATCGGAGTGCCTCATCCTGTCTCCTTAATGGTGGATACTTTCGGAACAGCGAAAATCTCGGAGGATAAGATAAAAGAATTGATCCCAGCGCATTTCGAACTTACCCCCAAGGGAATGATCAGGTCGCTTGATTTGCTTCGTCCCATATTCAAGAAAACGGCATGCTATGGCCACTTTGGTCGAGCAGAAGAAGATTTTACTTGGGAAAAGCTAGATAAAGCAGAAGCCCTGAGAAAAGATGCAGGATTGTAGAAGTCTCTGTTAAAGCCTGAAATGATATAAGAAGGAGAAGAGAATGCAATACGATGTTAAAGACTTGAAGCTTGCAAAGAGAGGCCAGCTCAAAATGGAGTGGGCTGCAAGGTTCATGCCTGTGCTTAATTTGATCAAAGAGAGGTTTGCTAAGGAAAAGCCTCTCAGGGGAGTACGGATTTCAGCCTGCTTGCATGTCACCTCTGAAACTGGAAATTTGATGGAAGCCCTGAAGGAAGCTGGGGCAGAAGTAGCGCTCACAGCCTCCAACCCATTGAGCACTCAGGATGAAGTGGCAGCGGCCTTGGTGAAGCACAATAAAGTTCCAGTTTTTGCCATAAAAGGAGAGGATAACAAGACATATTATAAACATATCAATCAGGCTCTTGACATCAATCCTCAGATAACCATGGATGATGGGGCTGATCTTGTATGCACTATTCACTCAAAAAGAAAGAAACTCCTTGAGACTATTATAAGAGGGACAGAAGAAACAAACACGGGCGCGACTCGACTGAACAGCAATGCAACGACATAGATATCTCGTTATCCTATTAATGCTTGGT
>CAZSPM010000349.1:0-3093 GCA_964608785.1 uncultured Eubacteriales bacterium | reverse complement strand
TCACCTCCTATTTAAAAAAATGCTTCAATTTGTCTGGTGATGGCTTGGGTGTGAGAAGGCTGACCATGATGAGGAGAGTCAAAGAACAGATCAAAGCAGGATAAATAGCTGGAACACTTAGAGGGAGATGGCCCTGGATTTTATTGATGATTTCCCAGATAACGGTTGTTGCCATTCCACCCAGCATGGACAGCACTCCTCCCGAGACTGTTGCTCTCTTCCAGAAAAAAACGGCGATAAGAGCCGGTGTGATTCCTGCGCCATAGACGGTGTAGGCTGCATATGCGGCATCTAAAATTCGGGGAAAAAAGAAGATCAAGGAATAAGAAATGAAACCTAAAATGACAACAGTCAGCCTTGAGAAGAGAATCATTTTTTTATCGGGTAGGTTGGGATTGATAAAGCGCATATATATATCCCGGATAACGTTTGTTGCCGGAACAAGAAGGAAGCTGTTGGCAGTGGAAATGATGATGGCCACTATGGCTGCCAAGAGAGCGCATCCTACTACAACAGGGACTCCTTTGTGGGCGACGAGAATGATAATTTTCCCAGCTTCTGTCGCCTCAAGACCCTTAAAATAGCTGCTCCCAACAACCGCCAGGCTCTGGAGGGTTACGCCCAAAAGGATAACTCCCAAAACCCATCCGATTACAGATTTTTTTGCTTCTCTTTCATTTTTGGCAGAGAAAAAGCGCTGATACATATTGCTATTTCCCAGAGCAAGAAGCAGAGTGGGGAAGAAGTATCCCATGGCCTGGACCCAGCTCATGTTTCCCAGGAAAGAATGAGCTCTCGGAGTCACGTTCGAAACAATATAATCTATTCCCCCCACCTGATGGATAAGGAAAGGAAGTGCGAGAAAGACACCCGTTATCATGATGATGCCGTTAAAAATATCCAGGTAGGCCACAGAAATCATTCCGGCGAGCAAAGTGTAAGTGATGACAAAGACGGCCATGACAATAATCCCAGTTTTGGTAGAGATCTTGCCTTCTGTAATCATATTCAGCACCCAGCCTCCTCCTCGGAACTGGTAGCTGACAATTGTCACGTAAGCAATGATTGTGGTAATTGTGGCCAGAACCCGGGCCCATTGGTTATACCTGGCTTCCAGAATGTCAGGCACGGTGAACTGTCCAAACCTTCTGACTCTTCCTGCAATGAAAAAAACGATGATGATGCCCAACCAGCCTCCACTGCTTCCGATAAGAGAAGAGTAACCATGGTTGTAACTCAGGTCTGATACGCTGAAGATATCCCCGGAGCCAATCCAGGAGGCAAGAAGGGTACCTACTAGAATTGGAGCGGTCAAAGTCCTTCCCGCAACCAGAAAATCCTCTTTCTTTTTTAGCCGTTTGGTCAAGCGGAGACCAATGACAAACAGCAGGGCAAGATAAGCGAATATGGTTAATATGTAAGCCATTTAACTTCGGGACGACGCCTAGTCCTTTTTTCCAGGGAAAAATTTTTCCAGTTCCTCAGGTTTTGGCTTTTTTGTCAATAAGCTAACGACAACCAGCGAACCGATAGATACAACCAAAGCGGGGAATATGATAGGAATTCCCCAGGGATCGCCTCCTGGAACTTTTTCAGGTGGGAGAATTTCGACAATGATTCTAAGTAGGATACAAACGAAAGTTCCGGAAATAATTGAGGCCAGACCGCCGGCTTTTGTTGCTCTTTTCCAGGCTAAGGCAGCAATAAGAGCAGGGGTTATGGAGACGCCATAAATCGTATAGGCAAAGATAGCCATCCCAAGGACAGACTTGAGTGACATCGCAAGAAAAAATGCCACAACTCCAACTAAAACCACCAGGATCTTCTGGAGGGCAACCATGGTATTTTGTTTGGTTTCTTTTTTAAAAAAGCGCTGATAGATATCGCGCATGATGGTTGTCGTAGGGGAGAGGAGATAATTCATGCCCGTAGAGATAACCACTGCACAGGCAGCCCCAAGGAGGAGAATTCCTACCGGTGCGGGAACCAGGCTTTTGGCTGCCATGAGGACGACTTTCCCTCCTTCCTTGGGAATCGTGAGGTCAATCTGGTCTTTAAATTTGCTGTAAGAAAAGACGGCAATCACGACAACGACTGTCTCTATAAATATTGTTCCGATGGTCCAGAGAACAACAGCATTTCTTGCATCTTTGGGCGTCCTGGCACTGTAAAATTTTTGGTACATGCTCTGGACTCCCATGAGAAGAAACATGGTTGCAAGAAAATAGCCTACAAATTTCAGAGCAGGGTAGGCTCCATGTGCTGGGTTGAACACAGCTAAATGACCTGGGTCAAGAACCTGACTTGCCTGAGGCATGCCGCCAGCTGCAACGTAAACAAAAGGTGTCGCTAGTAAGCAGGCGAGAACAATGATGATTCCATTGGGTAAGTCAGTATACGCGACCGCCACCATCCCGCCAATCGTGGTAAAGAGGATAACGAAAATTGCTGCGATAATGATCCCAGTGGAATCCGGAATGGCTCCATCTGTAACCACGTTAAGGATGAAACCTCCTGCCACAAACTGATAGGAGACGATAGCAGTAAAGGCAATGATGATAGCTATGGCTCCAATCAGCCTGGCAGTCGATCCGTACCGGGCTTCGAGGATATCGCCAATTGTGTACTGGCCGAATGTTCGGATTTTTGCCGCAAGGAAAAAGATAACGATAATGCCTAACCATGCCCCTGCAGGCATCCATAAGGCCGAGAAGCCGGCAACAGCTGATAACTCCGCTCCAGCGATGAATGTTCCAGAGCCAATCCAGGTGCAGATGAGAGTGAAGACCATAACAGAAGTTTTGATGCTTCGACCGGCTACCATAAAATCTTCTTGGCTTTTGATGCGTCTTGCCCTGTAAAAATTCAATCCGGTGAGAACAATAAGATAAGCGAGGATGATGTAGAGATAGGTCGTCATGAAACCCTCCTTATTTAACCTGTGAATAATCCAGGTTAATTGTTTTTTAAACCTCTATATTCTTTCAATTATTTTTAAAACTTTCAAATGTTTTTTTTAAAAAGATTCGGATCATCTTCCAAAAAGTTGAAAAATAATATAAGAGACTATAATTGAGCTGTTATCCTTGCTCC
>CAZSPM010000348.1:0-3099 GCA_964608785.1 uncultured Eubacteriales bacterium | reverse complement strand
TATTTTTTTCATCATGAATTTCTCAAAAGACCGCTCATCTCTCAAATACTGAAAAGATCTTCCTTTTGATATTTTATAGAGCGGAGGTTGAGCGATAAAGAGATGTCCCCTCTCAATAAGCTGGGGCATCTGCCTGTAGAAGAGAGTCATGAGGAGGGTTCTTATATGAGATCCGTCTACATCCGCATCTGTCATGATAATCACTTTATGATAGCGCAATTTTTCCAGATTGAAATCTGACTGCTCTACACCGGTGCCCAAAGCAGAAACGATAAGGCCGATCTCCTCGCTCTTAATGATTTTGTCGTACCTCGCCTTCTCGACATTGAGTATCTTACCCTTGAGGGGTAAAATGGCTTGATTGCGACGATCCCGGGCCTGCTTAGCCGAACCTCCGGCAGAGTCACCCTCCACAAGGAATATCTCACTCTCAGCAGGATCTCTTTCCTGGCAATCAGCCAGCTTGCCTGGAAGAGATGTCGACTCCAAAACTCCTTTGCGCCGAGCTAGCTCTCTCGCATTTCGTGCGGCCTCTCTCGCCCTGGCCGCTTCTAAAATCTTCAGCACAACTTTCTTGGCAACTGTCGGATTCTCCTCAAAATAAATCGATAGCTCGTCGTTGACTATGGATTCCACAAGGCCTTTCACATCGCTGTTTCCGAGCTTCGTCTTGGTCTGCCCTTCAAACTGAGGGTTCTTTATCTTAAGGCTCAGCACCGCACACAGTCCCTCCCGTGTATCATCGCCTGTGAGATTTTGCTTCAGATCCTTTATCAGGTTATTCGCGTTGGCATAATTATTAATCGATCTGGTTAAAGCTGCTTTGAAACCGATGAGATGGGTACCTCCTTCAATGGTATTGATATTGTTCACGAAAGAGAAAATTGTCTCCGAATAGCTCGTGTTGTATTGAAGGGCCATCTCGACAATAGTGCCATTTTTGTTGCTCTCAAAGTATATGGGTTTCGGGTTGAGGACAGTTCTGTTTTGATTCAGATATTGGACAAACTCCTTTATTCCACCCTTGTACTGAAATTCATGCATTTTGTTGCTTCGTTCATCGACAATGGTGATTTTCAGCCCTTTATTCAGGAAAGAGAGCTCTCTTAATCTCTGGCTTAATGTTTCAAAATTGAACTCGATCGAATCAAATATTCCTGTATCAGGCCTGAAGGTGACTTTTGTGCCAGTGTTTTTTGTCTTTCCGATCTTTTTTAATCTCGTTTTGGCCTTTCCCAACTCATAGCCCTGGCTGTACACGCCTCCATCTCTCTTTATCTCAAGATCGAGTCTCTCTGAAAGGGCATTGACCACAGACACGCCCACTCCATGAAGCCCTCCAGAGATTTGGTAGGTTTTGGTGTCGAATTTTCCCCCTGAATGAAGGGTGGTCATGACAACTTCTGCCGCTGGTTTTTTCTCCCTTTTATGCATGCCAACAGGGATACCGCGGCCATTATCTGTAACGGTTACACTGCAATCCACATGAATAGCCACTTCGATTTTGTCACAAAAGCCAGCCAATGCCTCATCAATACTGTTGTCAACGACTTCATAGACCAAATGATGAAGCCCCACATCTCCAGTGCTTCCTATGTACATTGCCGGTCGCTTGCGAACAGCTTCCAGCCCCTTTAATACTTTTATACTTTCGGCTGTATATTTTTTTGCTTTCATTTTCTTGTAATTTGAGGAAAAAAAAGGGCTATAGCAGGAGGAAATTCACATAACCCAACGGGCATAATTCTCAGTAAAAATTATATATAATTTTTACGATTTAGTAAAGGAAAAATCCAGGTTTTTTAAGAGAAAAATATAAAAAAAATTAGACCAAAAAACTTTGTTTTTAAACGCGATCCCATGGTAAAAGACGAGATGCTTATGAACAAATTCTCATATGAAATAAAAATGGGAAGAGTTGGAGAAATAGAACGGTTAGATCTATTTTGCTATAATGAGCGAGCGAGATGCCAAAATGCCTGCTAATTTGCCCCCTCAATATTTCGAAACAGAAAAAAAATTGAAAACAGCCAGGACCCCTCAAGAAAAACTTGATATTCTGGAAGAGCTCCTTTCAATAGTCCCTAAACACAAAGGTACAGAAAAGATACAGGCCCTCCTTAAGACAAAGATTTCCAAGCTAAAATCGTCTTCTCAAAAAAAGCCCGCCGTAGCCAAACACGGACCTACCCACCACATCGAAAAGACAGGAGCGGGTCAGGTTGTCCTGATAGGCCCTCCTAATGCCGGCAAATCTCATCTCGTAAAGTCCTTGACAAATGCCAGTCCTGAGATCGGGGACTACCCCTTCACTACCCACACTCCCTATCCGGCTATGATGAAGTATGAAAACATACAGATTCAACTCATAGATACACCCCCTATTACACCTGAATATATTGAAGTCTGGCACACGGAATTGATCAAGGGGGCAGACGCAGTTTTACTAATCTTTGATCTGACCAATCCCGGCCCAAATGAGGCCCTAGAGATACTTTTAACCAAATTGAAAGAAAAAAGAATCGAATTCATTGGCGAAGGTCAAAAAGTGCCATCAGATTCCTGGTTCTTTCATAAAAGAGCGCTGATAGTAGCAAATAAAAAAGATGCCGCCATAGGAGAAGAGAAACTCAATATTTTAAGAAAAGCTATCGAGCCAAAGCTAAACGTGATTGCTGTCTCTGCTGCTGATGGAAATGGCATTGAAGATCTAAAGCAGGAAGTTTTCGCTTTAATCAATGTTCTCAGGGTCTATAGTAAGGTTCCAGGAAAAAAAGTGGACGTTGCCAATCCTTTTACCCTGAGAAGAGGAAGTTCGGTCATGGATATGGCTAAAGCCGTTCATAAGGATTTTGTCCAGAACCTGAAGTATGCGCGGATTTGGAGCAAAAACAAATACCAAGGCCAAAAGGTGAACCGAGATTATCTTCTAGAAGACGAGGATATCATTGAACTTCATATATAACTTCCCCCCACCGATAATTTACCTGACTTTTATCTTTCACTATTAAAGGGTATAATCAAGACAATAAAATCGGGGCGTGGCGCAGTCTGGTTAGCGCACAGCGTTCGGGACGCTGGGGTCAGGGGTTCGAATCC
>CAZSPM010000347.1:0-3102 GCA_964608785.1 uncultured Eubacteriales bacterium | reverse complement strand
TGTATTTTCCATAAGACAGTCACTGTCTGTATCGGCGGAAAGGATATACTCATATGCTTTTTTTATGGATGGCCAGCTCTCTTTTATAAATTCTAAATCGCCAGAGCAATTCAGATAGTTGTACAAAGAGACGATATAATACGGAGTCGTCTCAGCATGGTAAAAACCATAGGGATATTCCTCAAACCAAGGAATAAAAGCAGCACCTTGGGAAAGCTCGTGCATGATTTTCCCATCCTGACGTTGATTTTTTCTGATGAAGGCTAAACTCTGTCTTGTTACATCAAAAGAGCCTATGCTCGTGAGCGCCCAGGAATTGCAAAAAGCATCACCCCCAAAAAACCAGGCAAATCCAGGCCTTTCGCTTCTTCCAGAAAGCCCGTAGCCAGCTATCAGACCGCAGCCCAGTTGAGGGTTACAAACAAAGGCCTTGTCAACCGCGACCTTTGCCCATTGGAAAGCCTTATTCAATTTTCCATCTGGAGTCTGGACCGAAAGATAGTTACTTTCGAGTCTTTCGAAATGGCGGAATTTCTCAAGATAGAGCCCTTTTAAATCCCTGCTTAAGCGAGCATAGATTTCATCTGCCTGCTTTCTACCCTCATGGTTAGCGACAATGAATACAGGGTAAAAAAACCGTTTCGTTTCTTCCGGATCGATGGGAATTTTTAATTTCATATCCCCTTCAGGCAGGGCATGAGCTGGCCCAGTGGAAAACCGTTCTCCAGTCGGACTTCCAACAAGAGCGGCATTTTTTCTTGTACCCTCAGAAATGACAAAATATCCTTTCTCACTGTCCCAATAACTGTACTGACCACCCAGGCCTGACGGCCACATGGGCTTTAAATCAGGGGTGAAGCTCGCCACTATAGAGAGAGGTACGTTTGTTTCTACAGAAAGCAAGATAACAGCCCCGCTTTCTCTTAAAGGAGTAAAGAGGACTGCCTCTGCTTTAAAGGAGGAATGGACATAGCGAAGGATACTCTGATGGGGATATACATCTACTCTGGTTGCTAACTTTTGTCCATCTATCATTTCATTCGTTTCCTCAATTAAAAAATGGAATCTCAAATTATGGAGAACTTTATACGGATAGACCCAGACTTCAAAATTTCCGCCCTCTGTCCCCATGATTGCACTCTTCTGACCCGTGCTTTCTAAATAGCGGCGAGGTTGAACAGCCCTGCCCAAGTGAAGACCTCCGCTTTTCAGGCCAAACTTATCGACTAAATCCCCTTCGCCCCCGTCAACATAAGTAAAAAAAAGGCATAGAATCCATACAAACAACAATGCTTTTCTCATTTGATTTTCTCCTTATTCAACCAATTGGCCTTTGCCCCCTCACCGATTTCGATCATGTAAAATTCAGGCTGAACAAAGCTTCTTTTCTTTGCCTCGTGCAACATCTCTTCTTTGAAGGCCGATATTTCACCATTCTCAAGAAGAGCAATCCCAGAACCGCCGAAACCTGCTCCTGTAAGGCGTGCTCCTAAGCATCCGGAAATTTCTTTTGCTGTATCATAAAGCAAGTCAAGTTCCGGACAGGAAACCTCATAATCATCCTTTAAACTCTGGTGCGACTGGAAAAGAAGTCTGCCTAAAAGTGGAAAGTCATCATTCTTTAATGCGTTAGCAGCCTTCTGCACCCTTTCGTTCTCTGTAATAACATGCCTGGCTCTCTTAAAAAGCACCTCGCCCATTTCTGCTCTTCTCTCCTCTAATTCACTAAGGCTTACCTCCTTGTAGCCTCTGAAGCCGAATTTCTTCAAAGCATCAAGCGCATGAGAAGCTTCGCGCCGTCTCTCATTGTAATCTGAAGCAGTTAGCTCCCGACGAACTCCACTATTATAAATGACAAATCTAAGTCCGGCCTTCTCCAAACGAAGTGGAATGAGCTCGTATTGAAGAGAGCCGCAATCTAAAAATAATGCCTTGTTTTCCTCTCCCAAGACAGAGACGACTTGATCCATCAGCCCGCATTTCACACCGACAAAGTCGTTCTCTGCCTTCTGAGCCAAGAGAGCCAACTTTTCTTGTCCAAGTCCAAGCCCGAAGAGTGCATTTAGACCATTAATCACGCTGACCTCAAGGGCTGCAGAAGAACTCAGCCCCGCATTTAAGGGTATATCCCCCCAGATGAAAGCATCGATTCCATGAACCTCAAAACCTTCTTCCTGAAGAACCCAGAAAATACCTTTAATATAGTTCGCCCAGTTATTCTTTTCGTTAGAGGATATCCTCTGAAGAGAAAACTCTTCCTTTTCCTTGAAATTCTCTGTCCAGAGGAGAACCTTTTCATCTGGCCTTCGGGAGAGAAGAAAATAATTTCTCATATTAATTGTTGCTGGCAGGACATAACCCTGGTTGTAGTCAGTATGTTCTCCAATGACATTTATTCGGCCAGGAGCAAAGGAAAGGACCTCAGGTACGGACCGATAGATTATCTCAAAAGAATGGCTCAGTGATTTTTCCATAGAGAGGCATCTGAATTTTAAAGAAAATAAAAAAGAAAAGTCAAATGACCGGCTCTTGTTTCTATTTTTGCTTGCATCCTGACGAATTTTATGTAATTATTTCGATTTATATTATGAATTCCCTAATCTCTCTCACTCTGACATCTCACGGAGGATAAGATATGTCATCAATTTTTGAAGGATTAGCACCTTCGCTTGTGTGGAAACACTTTGAACAGATCCTGAAAATCCCACATTGTTCAGGCAATGAAGAGGCATTTGGCGATTATATTATATCAGTGGCTGAAAGGCTCAATCTTGAATGGAAAAGGGATAAGGTTGGAAATGTTGTTGTCGAAAAAAAGGCTTTACCTGGCTATGAAAGCGCTGAGGGAGTAATTCTTCAGGGACATTTAGATATGGTCGGCGAAAAAAACTCTGATGTTGCCCACGACTTCACCAAGGACCCTATAGAAGCTGAAGTCAAAGGAGAATGGATTCAAGCTCAAGGGACTACTCTTGGCTCGGATAATGGAATCGGGGTAGCCGCTTCCCTTGCCATCATGGAGGATGAAACCTTAGTGCACGGCCCCCTTGAATTTCTTTTTACCGTGGATGAAGAGACCGGCCTTACCGGAGCGACGAAGAT
>CAZSPM010000346.1:0-3117 GCA_964608785.1 uncultured Eubacteriales bacterium | reverse complement strand
ATCCATCCTATTACTTCAGAATATATCCAGAACACTATAGAGAGGGCAGAAAAAGAAAATGCCCGTTTGATCATCATGGCTATGAATACTCCAGGCGGTTTGGATACTTCGATGAGAGAAATAATCGAGAGGATCCTGAGCTCCAAAACACCTGTCGCGATTTTTGTCAGTCCAAGTGGAGCCCGAGCAGCTTCAGCTGGTTTTTTTATAGGGATTGCCTGCGATCTTTTTGTCATGTCTCCTGGAACGAGTACGGGCGCAGCCCACCCTGTAGGCGTATCAATCACTGGGCAGCCCATGGATGAAACAATGGCAGAAAAGGTCACCCATGATGCCGTCTCTTATATTAAAACGCTTGCTGAAAAAAGGGGAAGAAACACCCAGTTAGCCGAAGATGCCGTCAGAAAAAGCTTATCTTACACGGAAAGAGAGGCCTTAGAAGGAAAAGTGATCGATCTAATAGCAGAGAACGATCGGGAAATAATCAACTACTTCGATGGTAAGACCATTAAGAGATTCAACGGAGAAGAAGTGCTGCTTGAGCTCAAGGACGAAGAAATAATTGATATTCCGATGTCTGCCAGACAGAAATTTCTCATCACGATTTCCAACCCGAATCTCGCATATATTCTCCTCATGCTAGGTTTACTCGGCCTTTATTTCGAATTCTCAAACCCAGGGGCGATCTTGCCGGGCGTATTAGGCGGAATATGCCTGCTCTTAGCCATCTTTTCTTTCCAGATTTTACCCATCAATTATGTTGGCTTGATATTAATACTGTTGGCAATCGGATTATTTATCCTTGAAGTGAAAGTCCAGAGTTATGGAATTTTATCTGTAGGAGGAATAATCGCTATGGTTATCGGCTCGATTATGCTCATAGATACTCCTATCCCCGAATTACGGCCAAGCCTGAATTTTATTATTCCTGTGGCTGTAGGGATTTCTGCGATTTTTATATTTTTGATCGTTATTGCTATCCGGGCCCATATGAAAAGAGTTCACACCGGTAAAGAAGGCCTTGTGGGAGAAATTGGAGTGGTTCAGAATGACCTCAAGCCGGAAGGCAAAGTCTTTGTCCACGGAGAACTATGGGATGCAGAAGCCATAGAAGAAATTCCCAAGGGCACAAAGGTTAAAATAGTTGAGGTTTTGCAGAATCTGAAAGTAAAGGTGACAAAAGTTTAAGAAAAAATAAAAAAATTCTTGAAACCAAACAGACTTTTAGATTATAGATTTAGAGAATTTCATGATTCGTAGCATTAGAAATTTAGCTTAAAGCCAAACTCTAAATTAAGGAGGTAAAGATGCTGACTCTTCCAGTTATCGTTTTGGGCATTATTGTCCTTTACTTATTGAACGCGATTAAAGTTTTAAGGGAATACGAAAGAGGAGTGATTTTCCGATTAGGACGGGTATTGTCCAAGCCCAAAGGCCCAGGCCTTATTTTCGTTTTTCCTCCAATCGACCGTATAGTCAGAGTAAGTCTTCGAATTGTGGTCATGGATATCCCCCCTCAAGATGTTATCACAAAAGATAATGTTTCAGTAAAGGTCAATGCTGTTGTCTATTTTCGTGTTATGGACCCGCAGAAGGCTATACTTGAAGTCCAGGATTACTTATTCGCCACCTCTCAGCTTGCTCAGACAACACTCCGCAGTGTACTTGGAGAAGTAGAACTGGATGAACTCCTCTCAGGGAGAGAAAAACTCAACGCACAACTCCAGGAAATCATAGATAAGCACTCAGATCCGTGGGGAATAAAAGTACAACTCGTTGAAATGAAGCATGTTGATCTGCCAGAAAACATGGTCAGAGCCATCGCCAAGCAAGCCGAAGCAGAAAGAGAAAGAAGGGCCAAGGTCATCCACGCAGAGGGTGAATTCTCAGCTGCAGATAAGCTGACTAAAGCTGCCGAGATAATCTCCACTAACCCCCAGGCTCTTCAACTCAGATTTCTGGGAACCTTAACCGAAATCGCGACTGAAAAAAACTCGACTATCATATTCCCTCTTCCTATTGACCTTATGAAAGCTTTCATGTATGAAAAAGATAAAACAGAATAACTATCAGAAATGAAGAGTAAAGATTACAGAGAACTTCAGCTTTCAAGTGTGCAACTTGTCATTATTTTTGTTGGGATATTGATCATTGGTATAGTGATCTTTCTTTTAGGAGTTTCTGTCGGAAAAAAGCAAACTCAGATGGCAGAAGAAGTTACCACTATTACTCAGCCGGAGAGCGAAAAAGTCGAAGCTAAACCGCCTGTCCCTATTCAAAAAACAAAAACTACAAAGCCTAAGGAAACAAAGCCAAAAGAGATTAAAGGCAAAAAATCAGAAAGTATCAAGAAGGAAATAGCTTCTCATAGAGAAGCCGAGGAAAAGACAAAGGCAAAAACTGCTGCCCCGGGGAAAGAGAATCTTTATTATATCCAAATCGGAGCTTACGAGTTTAAAAGGAACGCCTTGAACATCGCAGAAGGATTCAATAAGAACGGTTACCCTTCTGTGGTGATAAATCCTCTTCCTTTGGATAAAAAACCATGGTATCGTGTTAGGGTTGGAGGATATCCATCCAGAGAAGAAGCGGAAGAAACGCTTTCAAAGTTATTAAAGCTAAGGATAACAAAGAAGCGCGATTACTTTATAGTCGAGCGTTAAACTCCTAAAGCTTATTTTAGCCATTGATCAGCGGTTCAGTCCCAGAAAAATTCTTGCAGGTATTTTCGCTTTGAAGATTAGAAAAAGCGATGTTTTCTTGGCTGTACTGAGCGGGGCTCTCGCCGCTCTCTCTTTTCCGAAGTTCAGCCTCTCTTTTCTTGCCTGGGTTTCATTCATCCCCCTCCTTTTTATCATCATAAATAAAAAGCCTAAGCAGTCTTTCCTTCTCGGCCTTATTGCTGGAATCTCATTCAATGCGATACTGATTTACTGGATTCCATCGGTCCCCATTCATTATGGAAAGCTCTCATTGGGATTTAGCCTTGTCATCTATATCACATTTATCCTCTTTCTGGCTCTTTTCTGGGCCCTGTTCTGTTTGCTCTTTGCAAAGATCCGCAAATCTTTCCCAAAATCAGCCTTCATCTTAGCTCCTTTTCTTTGGATTTCTTTT
>CAZSPM010000345.1:0-3119 GCA_964608785.1 uncultured Eubacteriales bacterium | reverse complement strand
GGCTCATTTGAGTTGAAAAAAACTGCTTTTTATGATTTATGAATAATCCAGGTTAATTAAGCCTACATTGAAAAAGTAGCCTGCCCCTTTGCAAAAAGGGGCTTGTCCCTTTGAAAAAAGGGAACTACTTCTTTTTTCCATTCTCTCCCCTTTATGATATTATTTACAGAAAGGAAAAGGTATGAAAGAGAGCACGATTGAATATCAGGAGGGAATTCGCCTGCCTCTCTATTCCCTCAATACGCTTATCATTGGAAGCGGCGCTGCTGCATTAAATGCGGCTTCGATTCTTCATAAAATGGGCCAAAAGGATATTGCCATTGCAACAGACGAGTGGGGAGGAGGAACTTCCAATAATGCTGGGTCAGATAAACAAACCTATTATAAGCTTTCTCTTTCAGGCGACTTGCCTGATTCTCCCATTGAGATGGCAAAAGACCTGTTCGAGGGAGGAAGTATGCATGGCGATATTGCTCTGTGTGAAGCCCAAAACTCAGCGCAGGCGTTTTTCCGCCTGGTAAGCCTGGGTGTTCCTTTTCCTCATGACCGATTCGGGGCTTATGTGGGCTATAGAACAGATCATGATCCGCTTGGCCGAGCCACTTCTGCCGGTCCTCTTACTTCGCACCTGATGTTTAAACATATTGCAAAAGATATATTAAAACGAGGAATCAAGATTCTTGACCGGCACGAAGTCATTGCTTTGTTGACACAGACAAAAGGCAGTGAGAAACATGTGATCGGTGCCATTGCCATTGATAAGAGCGATCTCAATCCTCCCAATTATGGTTTTGTTGTTTTCAATGCGGTGAATGTCATCTTGGGTACAGGAGGACCTGGAGGTATCTATAAGACTTCTGTCTACCCAGAGAGCCAGCTTGGTTCCAGCGGGCTTGCTTATGAAGTGGGTGCCATTGGCAACAACCTCACAGAATCACAATATGGTCTGGCTTCCACCCAATTCAGATGGAATCTTTCTGGAACCTATCAGCAGGTCATCCCCAGATATGTCTCTACTGATAATGATGGCCGCGATGAGAAGGAATTTTTGAATGACTATTTTCCTAATATGGGAAAACTGGCAACAGCGATTTTTTTGAAGGGATATGAGTGGCCCTTTGATCCCAGAAAAGTCGTTGATCACGGATCCTCTTTAATAGATATCCTTGTCTACCAAGAAACTGTCAAAAAGGGGAGGAGAGTGTTTCTTGACTTCACCCAGAATCCTAGTGGCGGTGGAGTTCTTGAGGATTTCTCTTTTGACTTATTGGAGGAGGAAGCTCGCGCCTACCTGGAAAAATCAGGAGCATTGTTCGGTACGCCTATAGATAGGCTGAAGAAAATGAACGAGCCGGCTATTGACCTCTATAAGAGTCATGACATCGATATCAGTAAAGATTATCTAGAGATTGCTGTATGTGCCCAGCATAACAATGGAGGCCTTAAGGGCAATGTCTGGTGGGAGAGCAACATCAGACATCTTTTTCCAGTAGGGGAAGTCAACGGCACACATGGAGTATGCAGACCTGGGGGTTCTGCCCTAAATTCTGGCCAAGTGGGTAGCATGAGGGCGGCCATATATATCTCAAAGAGATACAGCGAAAATCCTCCAGATGAAAACCAATTCATGGATTCTGCAGAGGAGCAACTAAAGAGAAAATTTGAATTTGCTCAGGGGATAATTGACCAGAATGTCAAAGATGACTCCTCTATCCATTCTACAAGGAGCGAAATCCAGGAGAGAATGTCTGGTTGTGGTGCGCATATCCGGGATCCTGAGAAAGTGAGGGGAGCCATAATTGAGGCCTGGATGCTCTATTCCAGATTGAAGGAGGAAATACAAGTTTCTTCCGCAAAGAATCTTCCCTCAGCATTTAAGAATCTTGACCTCTGTCTCACTCATGCCCTCTATCTTGAAGCTATTAGAGAATACTTAGAAAAAGGCGGCAAAAGCAGAGGGGCTTATCTTGTCCTGGACCCAGAAGGGGAGAGGCCGTGCAAGGAATTGGGGAATGAATGGAGTTTCCGTCTAAATGAGAAAAATGCATTCGTCGACAAAAAGATACTTGAAGTATATCTAGATGAGAATCTCGAGGTGGAAAAAAATTGGGTGGATATTAGGCCCGTCCCTCAGGAAGAGACATGGTTTGAGAATGTCTGGAATGAGTACAGGAAGGGCAAAATAATCAAGTAGGGGATAAAAAAACAGAAGCCAAATCTATTGTGTTTTTTATCGGGCTTTGTCGCAGCACCAGCCACCAGATTGCCCGCGAACTTGAAACGTTTTTCTCCCGACAAATTTATTATTGATGAAAACGACTACAGTCCATTGTCCTTCTGTGTTCTCTTCAGGATCTAATTTGAGCATGTCATAAGCAGTAACAACTTCAAGGTATTTTTCATCCTGATTTACCGTGACATCCTCTGTATCCCTGACCATACTTTCATCAGGTGAGTACCACTTCCATCTGAGGTCAATCTTGGTTGCTACTTCTTTGAGCCTGATAATGCAGATGACATTTTCATCTTCAGGAGTGAATTCGGATTTTATATCCAAAGGCTCAAGCAAATCACCTTTGTCATCAATATTTTTGCATATATGAATGTATTCAATCGGGGCCTCAGGAGGATATAGGGGATTGATTTTAAAAGAGATGCAGCTCCAGAAAAGGCTTAATGAAATCACTAAAAACAAAATACAGAAATATCTTTTCATCTGGGAACCAATTCCACCAAAAATTGTTTAGAAAGGCTTTGCCAGATAAATCTTAACTGAAATCGTCCGGCATCCCGGATCAAGTATAAATCAACATTGTTAATTTTCTTTAAGAGAAAATCATAGTTGATCAAAGAATGAAGTCTCCAATTTCTAACGATATCGATGGATATATCTGCAAAAGATTGCCGCCAGCGATTATTTTTAGGGTCATAGGAGAAAGATACCCAGCTATTTAGTCTTCCCGGATAATCTGCTTTGAGGATGACACTCAAATCTTGACTGGTCGTTCCTTCAATAAACCAATCTTTTGTTTTCCGGCGTGATTGAATGCTGTAAATGCTCTCCAAGGAAATTCCTTTAAATATGTTTTTGTTGGCATGAACGATGAACCCGCCTGATG
>CAZSPM010000344.1:0-3126 GCA_964608785.1 uncultured Eubacteriales bacterium | reverse complement strand
CCTGAGAACAGCACACACTGTGCCTCGCGTTAATTCTTCAACAGGAGTTTCCAAGGTTTTGGTGTGGGAAACCTCAATATCCTCAGAAGAACCTATTTGAGTCCCGCACTCACCGCAGAAACGTTGAGTTTCAGGATTGTCGTATTGACACTTCGGACATTTCATTTTCATACAATCCGTTTAAATCATGATGGCCTTTTTGATGCTTTTTTGCGCTGCTTTTTTTCTTTTTTCTCTTTTATTCTTCTTAGAAATTTTAAGTCTTCCAGGTCTATTGCTCTTCCTGCTGCTTTTTTCATTTTTATCATATCATCCAAAGAGGGAAAATTAACTCTCGTTTCCCCGAATTTAGTTGAAACTCTATTCTTCCATACTTCATCAAAGGTCATGCCTTTCACAAAAGGATGAAAATCTGCCTCAACCGTATACTGTCGAATCAGGATTTTATTTTCCAAAAAATCCCCGGGTTTAAGATCCGTTAAATCATAACCGAATTCTTTTAATGCTTTAATGAGCCTTCTTATATTCTCCAGATTGGGTTTAATAAATATGTCGATATCAAGCGTAGCCCTTGCATAGCCGTATACAGGGAATGCTGAGGCTCCGATAACAAGAAAAATAACTTTATTTTCTTTTAATAATTTGAGGAGTTTTTCGGTATTCATTTTTCACCAGATTAGACTTTAGCTCTTGACTCTTTGTCTGCATTAACAAGAATCGCTGGCCTGTTCTCAGAGATAATAAATAATTCAACTCAAATTCAATTTCCTTTTTTTCATCCGAGTCTTTTAAGACGAGTATCCCCTTGTCTTCCAGAATTTTTAACCTATTCATGAAATGATTTTACCAGAATAGCTTAACTAAAACTAATTTTGGAGCGTATCCCATATTACTTTCGAAGTGCTGCCAGCCTCTTCCTTGTATCCTCAATTTCAGGAATACCAGGATCAGCGTCTTTCCAGAAGCCGAGGAATTTCTCGTAATGCTCTATGGCTTTCCCCGCCCATCCTTTCTCCTGGTACAACTTGGCTAACCTGTAATGATACCTGGGATTAATAAGATATCGCTCCTTGCTGCTTGGATCAAAGGAAATAAGCCGTTCGTATTTTGAGATGGCTTTGTCTAAGTTTCCCTTTTGTTGATAGGCCCGGCCTAATACATCCTTAAAGAAGGGAAGATTATAATATGCTGTGTATATGGATCCTATGCTAATTGGAGGAAATTCCAAGGACGATGCTTTTTCACAAACAGCGATAGCCTTTTCTACTGAGCCTTCTGCCAATAACACCTCACTGCTGAGTAAGTCATATATGAACTTTATCTCATCTTTATCTGCAGGATCTATCTTAGGTAAAAGGGATTTCATCTCATTTACTCTGGACTTTGCAGAATCGATTCGTCCTTGCTTCAAGTCCAACAACCCAAGAGTAAAGAGGTATCGTGCTTCTAACCATGGTTTGTATGCCGGGCGGTATTCTATGAAAAAATCATACCAGCTTTTATGGTATCTCAGGCTAAGTTCAAACTCTCCCCTGTCATAATAAATCCATCCTTTCATCGAGTCTACACGGGCCTTCCACATCTCGTTTCCTATAATTTCTGCCAGATCTACTGCCCTTTGAAACTCGCCGAGGCACTGATTCAAGTTTCCGAGCCAGTAATGAAGGAATCCTTTCCAAAAATGCCCCTCCGCTTTTAGGCCTGGAGATGGAGCTATGGAGATAAATTGTTCAAGCCATTTCATTGCCTCGGGATAGTTTTCTTTAAACGCATAAATATAGGCAATCTTTCTATCCGATCCAAAATCGGGTTTAACCTCTAACGCTTCTTTGTATTTCGCAATTGCCTCGTCAAGCCTTCCCATAAGAACATAGAGATCGGCCATGGAATCGATAGGATTGGCTTCCCCCGGGGAGAAAGATGCGTCCTTTTTAAAGTATTCGATAGCCTTCTCAAAATCTCCCTTTCCTGCGTATGCATAGCCAAGCATATTAAAGGTTTCTCCATAGTCAGGATCAAGTTCCAGTGCCTTATTCAACTCTTCTATTGCTTTATCATAGGAATTTCTCAAGCAGTAAATTGTACCCAACGCAAGGCGGACCTTCTTCTCTTTAGGATATTTCTCCACTATATGTTCGAAAATACGACGGCTCTTTTCTGGATTTTTCTCTACCGTAAAGGCATAATCGGACTCTATAAAAAGTCTCTCTTTATCTGTTGCTTTTTCAGAAAAAGTCTTGGCTTTCTTGATGGCCTCTTCCTCCGCTTTGGGATTTTCTAACAAGTAGTATACAAGAGAAAGGTAATAGTAAGCGGAAGCAAAGGTCGGATCGATCGCGACGGCTTTCTCGAAAGATCGCCGAGCTTCATCTGTGTAGACTTTATTTAGTTCCTCCACTCCTTTTAAATAATAATTGTAAGCCTTCATTGAATTGGTAGTCACATCGGCAATTCGCACTTTAGCTTCTTCTATCTTTTGTCTTGCTATACCTATACCTTTGGAGATCTCTTTGCTCAACTCATCGATCTGTCGCTCCAGGATGCTGTCCACACCCCTGCCCTTTGAGCTTGCACTCTTGAGAGGTTTTTTGGTCTCAACATCCAGGACCTTCACATCCATGGCGAACATGTCACCCGCCTTGACAAAGCTTCCAAGGACAATAGCGCCGATCCCTTCTCTACGGCACAGGGAAAAGCCCGTGTCGCTGTCGATGAACTCCGCCTCATCTTTTCCCATCTGCTTGAGGAGGTCGCGCAAGCGCTCCCATGTTGCCACATAGAGGCTCCCTCTCTGTTCCAGGCTGGTGATGAGAAGACTAGGAATGGCTTTTTGCAGATAGTCGTAGGCTTTGTCTCCTGTCTGGTTTTCAAAGCTGATAACTGCTATGGAGTTCTCTATTTGGGGAGCAAGAACAACTTCCTTTTTGGGAAGTAGCTGCGAGATTACTACTGTTGCGATTACGAGAGCGATGATAGCTAAAGCAGGGATGAGGAGATTCTTCAGTCTGAATTTTACAGTTATCTCTTTTGAGGTGATGGGCTTTTTCCGCGCAATTTCTCTGTGGCTGGTGGGTATGCCCTTTTCGATGTTATCCAGTTCAGAATAGAGCTCTTCTGCTGACTGAT
>CAZSPM010000343.1:0-3142 GCA_964608785.1 uncultured Eubacteriales bacterium | reverse complement strand
CTCAACATTTGACATATTTTCGCCAACCCCTGTATACATCCTGCTGCCTATGCTTCATATGTCAAATGTTGAGATGCGACCCCATTTTATGTTATAAGGAAAGAGTAATGAAAAAAACTATCTTAGCCACAATTTTGTTATTCCTTCCCCTATTTCTCTTTGGTCAAGAAATAATCGAGAAAATAGAAATAGAGGGGAACGAGCGCGTAACACAAGAGACAATTCTTTATTATCTGTCTTCAAGAGAGGGCGGCTACTTTGACAGGGATTTGTTGAAAAGAGATTTTAGAGTCTTGTGGGCAACGGGATTTTTTTCAGACATCAAGATTGAAGAAAAGAGCGGAACAAGGGGCAAGATTGTGAAGATCATTTTGGAGGAGAATCCCCTTATCAAGGAAATTACATACAAGACAGGGAAAAAACTGAAGGAAAATGATATTGTTGATAAATTAAAAGAGAACGATGAATACGTCCTTCCCTATTCTTATTATACTCCCCATAAGATCCGAAGAATTAAGAAAACAATCGAGGAATTACTCCTAGAGAAAGGCCTTCATTCTGGAAAGGTAGATGTTGCGACAAATAAGAAAGGCCAGAATGAAGTTGAAGTCGTGTTTGATATCAAGGAGGGACCAAAAACAAAGGTTGGTGAAATTGTTTTTGAGGGTAGACCAAAGCTTCGCCCAAGTGTTCTTATCGGCGCTTTCAAAGAGAACAAGAAGCATGGAATCATATCGTGGATAACAGGCAAAGATGTGTTCAAGCAGAACAAACTTGATGAAGACTTGGCCAGCCTGAAACAGAGGTTTCAGGAGCACGGATATATGGAGGCCACAGTCGGCGAGCCGAGAACAGAGGAGATGTCAAAAAGATCCATTTTCTTTAAAAAACAGAAGATGATGAGAATCATTATTCCAGTCGATGCTGGCTATCGTTACATGGTTGGTGAAGTAAAGATAGAGGGAAATAAAATCATAAACACGGATTACTTACGGAAGCTTATTAAATTAGAACAGGATAAGGTTTACAGCACAAAGGGTAGAGAAAAAGCGATTGAAAAGATAGGCGAACTCTATAGAGACGCAGGCTATCTGTGGGCCCAAGTAATGCCAGTGGAAAGTCTTGATCCTAAACGGAAAAAGGTGAACGTCACTTTCAATATATATGAAGGCGATGTGGCCTATTTAAACAGACTCGAATTCAAAGGAAATACATATACTAAGGATAAAGTCATCAGGCGTGAGATGCTCATCACAGAGGGCGGAAGATTCAGTTTCGCCTGGTTTAAAGACAGCATTACAAGAATGCAACAGCTCGGCCTTGTGGAGCTTGAAGGGGAACCAGATATAAAACCCAGTCCTGAAAATCCCACGCACCTCAATGTCACCATGAACGTCAAAGAACTCCAAAGGAACAACATCCAATTTTCAGCGGGTTACAGTGGCTATCAAGGAACATTTATTTCTTTAGGCTACTCCACCGTGAATTTTTTGGGTGCGGGCGAAAAAGTAGATATTACATTTCAACACGGTAAGAGAATTAAAAATTACATAGTGGGGTTTTCTGAGCCTTTTGTTTTTGATTATCCGATAACAGTGGGTTTCAATATTTACAGTCGCTATATTGTCTATCCTTGGCTTTATGACAGGAAAGGGAAAGGGGCCGATATTTTATTTGGCGCAAGGATCAAGGGCTACTGGAAAACAAATGTTTCATTTGGATATGAAGATGTAGAAATCAAGTTTCCTGGAGAGGGTGAAGAGGGTTATCAGATTGATCCCATCTATGCACTCATGTATGGATTAAGAAATTACGCCATAAGTAGCATAAATTGGAGCATCTACCGCTCCACTGTCGACCATCCCCTAACGCCTACTAGAGGATCCATGTATTTGGCTTCATGCCAGATTGCCGGCACTTTTCTTGGAGGGGATATCGACATGGTTAAGCCCCGCTTCGAATGGACATTCTACCATCCATTAATCCGCAGGCATGTTGTAGGCCTGCATATGGAGTACTCATTCATTAATCCTATAAAAGACTCCCAGATTCCCTACTGGGAAAGATTTTATCTCGGAGGCGAAAGATCAATAAGGGGTTATGACATCTATACGATTGGACCGCGCAGTGAACGGGGGACGAATATCGGCGGAGAGAAGTCTCTGGTTTTAAATGCAGAATACATTATCCCTGTTGGCGGGCCTCTGTACGCCATTCTATTCTATGATGCAGGAAATGCTTATGCTAGAGATCAAAAAATGAATTTTAGAAATTTGTTCACTTCAGCAGGGCTTGAGATAAGGGTATTCGTTCCAGCCCTTAGAGTTCCCTTTCGGCTCATTTTTTCTTATAATAACCGCAAAATATATGAGGGAGATACTAACTACGCTTTTCGCTTTGCTATTGGAACAACTTTTTAAGATAAAGTACTGATCCTGGATAATTCAGGTGATTCAAGGAATCAGAGAATCAAATTAAGGAGGAAAAGGATGAGAAGAAGCTCGAGCAAAATTCTTTCATTTTCGTTTTTCATCGTAGTTCTTACCTCATTCAGCTTTGCTCAACAAGTGAGCAAGATCGGTGTGATCAACTCCCAAGAAGTACTTGAAAAATCAGCAGAGGGAAAAAGGGTTCTCGCCCAACTGGAAGATAAGAACAAGAGAAATTCGGGCAGAATAGATAAGCTGGACGGGGATATCCGTAAACTGGAAACAGAAATGAGCACACAAAGGCTGACCCTGACACAAGAAGCTCTTATGCAGAAAAGCGCTGATTTAGACAGAAAGCGTACAGAAAGAAAGCGCTTGGCTGAGGATCTCCTTAGGGAGATGAATGAGCTTACAGCGAGACTGTTCCAAAGAGTCCAGAATGAATTACTGCCGATAATCGACAAGATAGGGAAAGAAAAGGATTTAGATATTATTTTTGACCTGGCCAAGAGCGGTGCTGTTTATGTCAATCCTGTTGTCAATATCACTGCAGAGGTAATCAAAAGATACGATGAATCAAAAGTCCCCACAAAAAAATAAGGAATTGCAAAATATCGAAAATATATTGAAGGTGCTTCCCCACCGCTACCCCTTCTTGCTTGTAGACAGAATTCTTGAGTTGAAAAAAGGGAAGTCAATAGTTGCCATCAAGA
>CAZSPM010000342.1:0-3151 GCA_964608785.1 uncultured Eubacteriales bacterium | reverse complement strand
ATATTTTAAAATGATTAAAATCCCTTTTTTTGAGTCTAAATGTGACACAGTCTGAATGACAATAAGGTGGGCTTGATAAATCAAGCCCCTACAAACCTAAAAAGGGGACAGTCCCCTTTTTTCCTACAAACTTTATTTATCGTACCAGTGATCTTTGAGGATCGATACATACTCAGTGTATTTCTGATCACCCACCGTAAGAACAATTTTATATTCGCCCAAAGGCGCAGGACCGGAAACATAGTTGGGATCTATTCGTCCCCGAAATCCCATCCTGGCAGCCCTCTGCATCTGTTCTCGAATTCTTTTCTTATCTTCTGCTGTCCGTTCTCTGCGCACTGTCATATTCCATAGGACTTTGTTTATCCCCGCATCACCGCTTCCTGTCATTTCATTGATAAGCATATTGCCCTTGTAAACTGCTACTTTCACTTTATCTTCTGCTTTGTTTTTCAAGTAATAATAAATCATAATGCCGTTTGGCTCACTCTCTCCGCTAAAATTGGACGAGCTGCTCACATTTAATTGATTGTTTACCCACCTGATCTTAGATTCTATGTTGAAAAGATGAATATCCTTGGAAAGAACATTTTGCGTCAATTCCTGAAGAGGAGAAATATCTGCGATAAAAAAACCGCGTCCGTGTGTGGCCACAACAAGATCGTTTTCCCTGGGATGGATGACCATGTCATGGACAGGCTGTGTAGGCATATTGGTCTTCATCTTTGTCCAGTTTTTGCCCCCATCTATAGAGGCATGCACTGCAAATTCAGTCCCCACAAAGAGAAGGTTCGGATTTTTGGGGTCCTCTCTGATGACATTGATCGGTTCATTTGGCAAATTGTTGGCGATGGAGCTCCAGGTCTCGCCATAATCAGAGGTCTTGTATAAAAACGGACGGAAGTCATCCCTTCGGTATCCTGTATAGGAGACATAAGCCGTGCCAGCATCATGATTTGAGGCGATGACTCTGCTCACCCAGTAAGCCGGATTTCCTGCTATGCGGTCATTGAGCTTTGCCCAATTTTTCCCGCTGTCTTTTGAAACCCAAACATTTCCATCATCCGTGCCCACCCAGAGGACTCCTTCCTCAAGAGGAGATTCATCGATAGTGGTAATCGTGCAATATTGAATGTTTCCATCTCCTCCCTTTCCGGTGGTAAGCTTTTTCGGGTCATTAGTAGTCAGGTCAGGGCTGATTTCTTCCCAATATTCTCCTCTGTAAGGTGACCTTACCAGAATATTTGCACCATGGTAGATGACATCGCTGTTGTGTGGCGAAATTAAAATCGGAGAATTCCAATTCCAGCGAAGGTCACGTCTTTTGTTTCGATAGGCAATGGGTTTCCTTTCGCCGGTTTCAAGGTCCAATCTTGATAGAGGCCCGAACTGAGATTCATTATAGAGATAACGATTGTTACTCTGATCAAATACATTATACATACCATCACCACCACCTACTCTCTTCCAGTCTTCAAGCCGAATGGGCCCGCCTCCTCGCTTTGTGCTGGGTCCCATGAACGAACCGTTATCCTGAGTACCGCCCGCCACATTATAAGGATAGGACATATCCACACCAAGAGCATAAAACTGAGCTAACGGTATAAAGTCAGGATGATACCAGTTCTTGCCTCCATCATATGTAATTCCCATCCCATGGTCATATCCTAAAAGTATGTGATTCGAATTCTTGGGATCGATCCACAAGGCATGGTCGTCACCACCGAATCCTAAAGGACGGCTCTGCCATGTCTTTCCACCATCTCTTGTTCCCCATGAGCGAGCGCTCAACACATGAACGACCTTATCATCGTTAGGATCGATTCTGATTTGGCCGTAATAGTAAGCGGGAGAGCCTCCAATACTCCGGCCTTCCGGACTCACTTTCCTCCATGTTGTTCCAGTATCATCAGAACGGTAAATTTCGCCACCGATCATTCCACGGCTCGCTTTCCCTTCTCTTAATTCCTTGTATCTTTCCTCATCAGACATTCCTTTTTTGTTGGCGTTCTCGATTGTTGCGTAGAGAATATTCGTGTTTTTCTTGTAGACATCTATGCCGATTCTTCCCAGCATTCCGCCAGGAAGGCCGCCGCCCAGCTTTGTCCAAGACTTTCCAGCATCTGTAGTTTTATAAATCGCACTTCCCGGTCCTCCAAGGTTAAAAGTCCAGGGTTTACGCTCTTTATCATACGTTGCAGCGTAAAGAATATCTGAGTTCTCTGGGTCCATGAGGGCATCGACCACACCGATATTTTTTCCCTTAACAACCACATCCAGCACCTTATTCCAGGTTTTTCCGCCGTTTGTAGTCTTGTATAATCCGCGTTCCGGATTTTCCGAATAGAGGTGGCCGAGGGCTGCAACGTAGACAATATCCGGGTTTTCCGGGTGGATCACAATGCGCCCTATATGGTGGGATTCTTTAAGTCCTATATTCTTCCAGGTCTTGCCTTCGTCCGTTGATTTGTATATCCCGTCTCCCCAATAACAACTCCTAGAGTTATTCGCTTCCCCAGTTCCAACCCATACAATATTCGGATCAGATGGAGCAACAGCTATGTCTCCGATGGAAAAAACATTCTCAAAGTCAAAAATTGGCTCAAAGGTTATCCCATTATTCGTTGTTTTCCAGAGATTTCCTGATGCTGTTGCGGCATAAAAAGTGTACGGCTGTTGAGAAGGAACGGCAAAATCCACAAATCGTCCGCTCTGGCGCGTTGGTCCGATGGAGCGATATTTGACATTTTTCAGAAGTTCTTTGTCGATCCCCTGACTAAAAACACCCGCAGGTACGACCAGAGGTAAAGACAATAACACTATAATGGCCATAATTTTTAAATTGGGTTTGTGAGTTTTCATAAACTTCCTCCTTTTATACGATGAATTGTTTTTATTGCTAATAGAATGAGGATTAAAACGCATGAAATATTTTGAGCATTCAAGCTTTTAGTATTCTGAATAATATAATGTATGCTATTATCACAGAAATAAATTAAGGTCAATGCATCGGGGTCAGGCTTGAATAACTTGAATTATTCTTTTGATTCCGCGGGTTGAAAAAAATGTCATTCCCGCGAAAGCGGGAATCCAGGGCTATCCACTTTCTGGATTCCTGCTTACGCAGGAGTGACAGAGGGTTATTCAAGCT
>CAZSPM010000341.1:0-3160 GCA_964608785.1 uncultured Eubacteriales bacterium | reverse complement strand
CGAATTCACCAGTCCCGTTTTTTCAAAGAGGCAGGTCCCTTTTTTCATTATGTCATTCCTGCGCAAGCAGGAATCCATATAAAAAGGGAACGGTCCCTTTTTTTCTTTTTAGTTCCTTTTTTTTAAAGCAGAGGAAGGCTGCTGACGGCTTGCCTTATAAAGACTAGGATATTTCCTGGAAATAAGCCCAATTGGAGTACTCCGTAAAGACAGAGAAATAAAACCAGAAAAAGAGCAGGATTCTCTTTGTGAATCTCAATCTCGTAAGCGGGTTCTCTCATGTACATATAGACGATTATTCTTAAATAATAAAATACTGATACGAGGCTCGTTAAAACCGCTATGACGACCAGAGGGACGAGACCTTGCCGAACCGCGGAAGAAAACACATAAAACTTAGCCAGAAAACCACCAGTGGGAGGGAATCCAGCCAGTGAAAGGAGAAACACAGAGAAGGTCGCGCCTATCCAGGGATACTTAAATCCAATCCCTGCGTAATCTTCCAATTCAAGATATTCCTTTTCTTTTTTGCTCAAGGAAATAACAGCAGCAAACGCACCAATGTTCATGAAGAGATAGACGGTTAAATAGAATACCAAGCTGGAATTATCCTGGGCCAGGACTGCAACCAGCAGATATCCTGCATGAGCAATGCTTGAATATGCCAATATTCTTTTCAAATTTGTTTGCCGGAGTGCTACAAGATTTCCTATAACCATTGTCAAGACACTCATAATCCAGAGAAGCCAGAAGACGGCTTGAGAATTGAGGGCCACTTTCCAGTATGGATAGAATATCCTCAGGAGCACGGCAAAACCGACTGCTTTAGGGCCAAAAGAGAAGAAGGCTGTGATGGGAGTGGGAGCCCCTTGGTAGACATCCGGAGTCCACATATGAAATGGGACTACGGCAATTTTAAAACCAAAGGCGATGATGACTAAACCCAAGCCGATGAGAGCCATCGAGCTTAAATCAGCACCTATTTTAAAGTATTGAATGATTTCTGGAATATTGGTTGAATGGGAAGCTCCATAGAGAAGGGCTATGCCGTATACGAGGAATGCAGAAGCAAAACTTCCCAGGAGGAAATATTTTAATGCGGCCTCTGAGGATTTTTCATCCTCTCTTCTCAGGCCAGCCAGAGCATAACTGGATATAGAGAGCACTTCTAGGCCCAAGAAGATGACAAGAAAGTCTGATGAGGAGACCATGATGAGCATCCCAGATAGAGCAAGAAGAAGAAGGGAATAGTACTCTCCGTAATTGGCATTCTGAAGCGTGATGTACTTCATCGAGAGAAGGACCACAAAGCCTGTAGCAGTAATCAAGATGAAAGACAGGAACAGAGAGAGGTTATCCAGGAAGAGATTTCCATTGAAGTAGGAATATTCTTTGTTCCAGAAGCTGATACATGCAAAACCACACACAATCAGGAAAAAGAGAGAAATGTAGGCTAAATAATTTTTATTCTCTCTTTTCAGGAAGACTTCTAGGATGAGGATAAGGAGAGAAGCAAGTACAATGATCAAAAGAGGAGCCAAGGCATAGAATGTGTTCATCTGGTTAGTCTTTCCCCTTCCTTATTATCTTCTGTATTTGTATCTTTCATTTTCGAGGGCTCAATTTTTATGGATATGTTGTTGGCCTCTTGAGCTTTTGTAAAGATCGCCTCTCTCTTGTGAACTCTGTCCAGGAGATGAGTGACAGAGGCATCCATCTTCCTCAAGAAAGGTTTTGGATAGATTCCCATCCAGAACATCATGATGATAATCGGCAAGAGAAAGGCAATTTCTCTTTTATTGACATCCTTGAAAGAGAGGATTTTTTCATTCGTTATAGGACCTTGCATGACCCTCTGGAAGAGCCAGAGGAGATATCCTGCTGCCAGGATGATTGTCAAGACGGCCAGGATAGCCGCAAGCTTGCTGGCCTTAAATACTCCAAAGATGCATAGGACCTCTCCGATGAAGCCGTTGAGTCCTGGCAGGCCCACAGAGGAAAGCAAACAGATGAGAAAGAAAGCAGAGAATACAGGCATCTGCTTCCTGCCACCGCCATAATCTTTAATCATTCGCGTATGGGATCTCTCATACAGGATACCCACTATCAAAAACAGAGCCCCTGTGCTCAATCCATGATTGAGCATCTGATATATGGCTCCTTCTAAAGATTCCATGTTCAATGCGAACACTGCCAGCATGATGAGTCCCATATGGCTGACACTGGAATAGGCGACTAGGGACTTAGCATCTTTCTGGATGAGAGCCATCAGTCCGCCGTAGATGATTCCTATAAGGCATAAGACCATAAACAGGGGAAGGAATTTTGTCACGGCATTCGGGAATAGAGGAAGCGCGAATCGGAGAAAGCCATAAGCCCCCATTTTCAAGAGAACTGCAGCAAGGATGACGGAGCCGGCTGTCGGCGCCTCCACATGAGCATCTGGAAGCCATGTGTGGAAAGGAAACATAGGAACTTTGATGGCGAATGCTAAGGCAAAAGCCAGGAAAAGCCAGATCTGTATATTGGGATTCAGGATGAGGCCGTAAAAATCAAACAGGTTGAAGGAATAGTTGCCTGTGGCCTTATAATATGTGGAATACAGGAAAAAGATGGCGACCAGCATCAGCAGACTTCCCAGCATTGTGAAGAGGACGAATTTCAACGTGGCGTAAATGCGACGTTTGCCTCCCCAAACGCCAATGAGAAAATACATGGGGATGAGCATGGCTTCCCAGAAAACATAAAAAAGGAAAAGATTCAGGGCAACAAAGACACCGATAATACCGGTCTCAAGCATGAGCATGAAAATCATGTATTCTTTGACTCTTTTCTGGATGTATGTCCAGGAGGAGAGCACGGCTATGGGCATTAAAAAGGTCGTTAGAAGAACCAGAAAAAGGCTTATTCCGTCGATTCCGATATGATAGTTTATTCCATAGCCTATCCAAGCTTCTTTCTCCACAAATTGGGGGTCAGGGGTTTGGGAGTTGAAGTTAAAATATAAATATAGGGAGAAAATAAAGACAATGAGCGTAGCCGCTATAGTGATGTAGCGGAGAAGGTTTTCTTTGTCACGCGAAATAAATATGAGCAGAACAGCTGCTGCCAGCGGAAAGAATGTGATGAAACTTAATATTGGAAAATTCATTTTTTAAAA
>CAZSPM010000340.1:0-3178 GCA_964608785.1 uncultured Eubacteriales bacterium | reverse complement strand
ATACAAGAGAAAAGATTAAAATCTGAGGAAAGGGAGGGATAAATTGGAGGAAATAATCAAAAAGCTCTTTCATTAATTCAATCTTCCGTACTCAATCAAAGTTTTGGGGTCAGGTCTTGCTTTCCTCTCTTCTAAATCCTATTTTATCTAAAGGCAAGTGCGCAAGCCAGATTTTTATCATCGCATTCTCTTATGTCAACTTTTGTAGACAAAATTTCCCCTCTTTTTTTCTCTTTATCTCCAAATGTTGACATTTCTCTCTTGGCTTTCCTCTGTCATTCCATGAACATTTAGCGAACAGATTGGCACGTCTCCTGCAGAAAAAGCAGTGATTATGTTCAAAATGAATCAATCTGGATTTACCCTGGTGGAGCTTCTAATCTCTTTCGCCCTTATCACCTTCCTGATTTCAGGAACAGCTCAACTGACCATGCATTCCTTACTAGCCAAAAGGAGGGCTGATTTTAAATTAAGGTCAGCCGAACTGGCAGCATCTAAACTTGAATATTTAAAATCCTTTGAATACGAGAATGACGAATTACACGAAGGCATCCAAAAAGAAACTCACAAAGAAGAAGGCACTCAGCGGGTCTTTCTCCTCGAATGGAGAATTCAGGATATATCTTTGCATTTGAAAAGAATCGAGATTGAATGCTATTTAAAAAAATTCCCTCAACGGAAAACGAGGATATGCCTTTTATTATCACAAGAACTCGGATTTTAAAAGGATTTTCCCTGATTGAGAGCTTGCTCAGTCTATCTTTATTCCTCATCATTGTCCTCTCAAGCCTTGAGTTTTTCGGCTTCACCCGAGACCTCTTTTTCAAGCTCAAGACAAAACAAGAAGCGAAAGAAGCGGCAATCGCAGCGTTGGATAGAATGAGATTCGATCTTTTTGAGGCTGGCTTGGGGCTTCAAATACCTATTAGTTTAGGAGTGCTCGAAGGCATTACAGCAAGTGAAGATACACTAATCGTTGTCAGCAAGGAGAAAAATTTCGCACCCCTTGACGATCTGTTTGAAGGCCAGACGAGAATCCCGCTTCAAAGCACCTCCAAACTCAAAAAAGGGCGTAAGGTCTGCATCTTTGACTCATCTAAAGGAGAGGTCAAATCCATATCTTCAGTGGATAAAATTTGCGCTGTTCTTTCATCCCCCATGAATTCCTCATTTCTGAGGGAAGAAACCTATGTCTTCCTATTGAGAGAGATCTCTCTTTTTCTCGATAAAAACAAAAAGATTCTCAGGAGAAAGGTTAACACAAGCTCTGCCCAACCTCTCCTCGAAGATGTCAGCCTATTTGATTTTCATCATGAAAAGGGCTCAAACCTTGTGAGGCTCCGCCTCTCACTGACGACAAATAAGGAGAAAGAATATGAAACTTCTATATTCCCTAAAAACACTGCCCTGGCATTTTCCCGCCAAAAATAAAAGAAAACAAGCAAGCGGGGTCATCACTGCCGTTACCGTTTTTGTCTTTTTTATCTTCTCTACCCTGGGGTTGAGCATGCTTTATCTCTCTCAAATTCATCTCAAATTGAGCGGCCATAAGAAAAATTCGATTCTCCTAGATTACGCCTCAGAAAATGGAATCAAGCAAGGCCTCTGCTATCTTGCTGATAAAATCTCTCAGTTCTCCTCCCCTTCTCTTCTTTCCCAGGAAGAGGCAGAAGAACTCAGGAGAGATGTTCAGGATAAAGGCACGAGAATAATCGAAAGACTCCTTAATGCGTCACTTTCTTTTGTCAATTCGGGAAGCTGGGGAAAAATGAGCTGGGAAAGCAGCACGGATTTCTATGTCGAAGAAATGGTTGAAAAAGAGGATTATTTTAAGACAACTTATCGCGCTGTAATCCGTTCTGAAGGGAAGATAAAAAATTTCAAGCAAAGAAAGGAATCGACACTAAAGGCTTCCATAGGACTCCTTGTCGGCAACCTCCCTCTCCCCTATATACCCTTGCTCATAGATAAAACGCTGGAGCCAGGAGAGAAAGATAATTTTGTTGAAAAAAATAAAATAGACCTCCTTCCTCCAGAATTGAATCTCCTCAAGCCGCAGATAACCTTCTCAGAGGAAGAACTTCTTCCTAAAAGAGCAGACTCCCTTCTGGCCAAGGCTTTGAATATAGGTATTTTTTATCCTCAGAATCTTTCTAACCGCCAACTTCGAGCCGCTCTCGGCCTGGAAGAGATTGATGAACCAGTTCCGGAAGGAGTCTATCTCGTCAAGGACGACCTGGGTTTGAGAGGCATCTTTGTCCAGGGAGATCTGGATGAAATGGTCATGGCCATTGAAGACGACTTCCAGGTGATATCTTTTGTCTCTAAGCAGGGTTGTTGGACTCTCAAGTTTAATCCGCCAGCTTGCGCAACTATTTTCACGTCTCCCGAGGAAACTCTTTCTTACGACCTTATTCCGCTTGGAATCATCATAGTCGATGGTGAGATTCATTCCCTTGGCGGAGGAGAAATGAATCCTTCGGGAGAAGTCGCCTTGGCTAAAGATGAAGAAATCCCTTCTATTCTTCAGGGAGTAAATATAACGATTATCTCATCACACACAATCACCCTCACCTCCCACCTCATCCATCAAGGAGTGAAATGGATAGATGGAATTCCCTATGTCAAAGACTCAAACTCTCAATTGACCATATTCGCTGCAGGAACTGACTTCTGGGACAACACAAAAAGAGAGGGCAAAATCGTCATTGATAAAAACTCACCTGATGAAATAAAGATACAAGCCTCTCTCACGGCTTCAGGAAATGGATTCACCATTGAAGGTGAAAAAAAAACGGCGCATCTTCTGGGCGGCTTACAAACTTCAGATTACACATCAACCTCTAGCACACTTAAAATCATTCCTGATGAGCAACTCCAGGAAAAGAATAATTTCCCTCGAAATGTGCCGCAAACAACAAAGCCTGTACTATATCTTTCTTTCTTCAAGGTTCTGGAGTGGAGGGAAATCTAGGTGAAAAGAAGGGAATTATTAGCTCATGAAGAGAACAAGAGAGGATTTACCCTGCTGGAGACCGTTATTGCCCTCTCAATTTTAATCATTATAGGTGGCATTGCCCTAACATCCTTCCTGAATCTTATTCCGAAGTACAAGCTTAACAGGGCAATCTGGGAAATCAATTCCCGTATGAACTATGCCAAGTATAGAGCCATATTC
>CAZSPM010000339.1:0-3178 GCA_964608785.1 uncultured Eubacteriales bacterium | reverse complement strand
TTAGTTGAAAATCATGACGGAGTAAGATGGCAAGTTGTCATTCCTGCTTCCGCAGGAATGACGAAAGGATAGGAAAGACTTTTCATCAACTAAATGGGAGAGGAGCCTAATGAATTAAATCTGCGTTTTGAGTATTCAGATGAGACTATTCTTTTTCTGGGACAGGGTGTTTTAATTTATCCCAAGAAGCTTCGAAATCAAATGCTTGCCCATGGGCATCCCCATGACAGGTCAGACACCAGGATTTGATTTCTTCCGGAGAGTTATAAAGTTTAAGACCATTTTTTACCGATTCTTCCCGGCTTTTCATGATTTTTAGTTTTTTGTAAACGCTTCCCGGGCCATGGCAGACTTCACATGTAACTCCTTCTTCCTTAAAATCAGGCGCTTTTTCAAAGAGCGGTGCATGACATTTAAAACATTTAGGGCTTTCAGATGGATTGTCCACTCCCATTTCCTTCGCTCTAGTGGCGGCATCTAGGGAACTTAAAGCAGCAAAAGCTTTGGAATGCTTGTTTGCTTCCCAGATCGGGTATTGTTTTCCCTGCTTTTCTGTTTTATGGCAGATTTTACATTTGCCAGCGCCAATGTAAGTAAAATCTTGACTGAAAAGACTGATAATACATATGAAGGCGATGAAGACAAATGAGATTATAAAAACTTTTTTCACAATTCCTCCTTTCTATAGAATTAAAGTTATTGATTACCATTTCCTTATAATAAATACTTTCTATCTATTAATATAACAATATTTTTAAAATTTTTGAAATACTTTTTTACTCTAGAGTCCACTTTCTGTATAATATCTGACTCCGTCTGTTGTTTTATAGACAGAATTTCGGCTGTGGACATTATAATCATAAAACAACATCTCCATAAATAAATCGAAAATCATATCTCAATGTATAAAGGAATAAAAGGAGATAGAGAATGAGGGTTTTTTATAAGCTGATTTTAATTCCATTTCTATTATTAGCCATTATAATAACTTCATCCGAAGGGAAACGCTCTCAGGAGTTATCCTGCACAGGCTGTCACGATGATGTCAAGGTCACTTCTCCTTCTCATAAAGATTTTGATTGTATCGATTGTCACTCGAATATCCAGAGAATGCCTCATAAGGATGAACTCCTGAAGGAACTTGCCGATAAAAAACTCTGCGCCCAGTGTCATGAAGATCCGGTCTCTCACGTCGAGGCCAGCGTTCATGAAAAGACTACCTGCCAGGCTTGTCATGGAGGGGCACATTCCATTCCCAAACCTTCTGAAAAAGTATGTGCCGCATGCCATCAGGATGAACTTCAAGCTTTCCAAGATAGCGTCCATGGTGATGTGATGGAATGCCTTACCTGTCATAAAGAAACACATATGATCATCCCCCTTTCCGACCGTGATTCCCCCGTGTCCCCTCTGAGACAAATCGAGACATGCGGAGAGTGTCACGATTCCCCACCTCAGCTCATTCAGGGATTTCTGGAAAGCGTTCATGGTCGGGGTCTGGTCCTTTCCGGACTAGAGATTGCTCCTAGTTGTGCGGATTGTCACGGGGGACACGGAGTATTTCCGCATACCGACATTCGCTCTTCAGTCTCTCATCAAAAAGTTCCTGAAACCTGCGGTTCCTGTCATCGCTATATTGTCGAGAGATGGGTGGAAGGGAGCGCTCACGGCATAGGGTGGAAGGAAGGTAAAGAAGTTCCTGTTTGCATAACCTGTCATAGCTCTCACAACATTGAGGAACCTCGCACTGGAATCGCCAGGTTGAAGTTCCCTGAGACCTGCGGTGGCTGCCATGGCGAGAGTTACCACAGCTATCGGGACAGCTTTCACGGCCAAGCTACAGATCTTGGCTTTATTACCGCAGCTACCTGCTCTGACTGCCATACCCCACATGAGAATCTAGCCAAAGATGAACCACGGTCTTCTGTCCATCCTTCCAATCTTGAAAAAACTTGCGGAAAATGCCATGGTGAGGTGACTGCTGCCTTTACAACCTTTAATCCCCATATAGATCCCAGGGATCCCAACCAAAACCGGAAGGTTCACTATGTCTGGCTCTTTATGAATGGACTCATTATATGCGTATTCGGATTCTTTGGCATTCACACTCTCTTATGGTTTCAGCGCTCCTTAGTTGGATTGTTGCGAGGAGAGCTTAAAAAAATTCAACGGGAAGATGATACATACTTTCTCAGGTTTTCTCCAACGCAGCAGTGGATCCATGTCACCATCGTTGTGAGCTTTCTGATTCTGGCTGCCAGCGGCCTTCCTTTGAAGTTTCACTTCACGGGATGGGCAAATACGCTTTCCCTCTTTCTTGGGGGAATCTCTGTTTCTCGCGTTTTTCACCGATTTGCAGCCATTCTAACCTTCGGTTATGCTATCTTCTACTTTGGACGTCTCTTGTATAATATTGTGATCAAAAGAGAGTGGTATCTTCTCTCGGGATGGCGTTCCATGACTGTACGAAAGAAGGACTTTGTGGACCTTTACCAAAATTTTCGCTGGTTCTTCTATCTCGGACCCCGTCCCAAACTGGATAGATGGACCTACTGGGAGAAATTTGATTACTTTGCTGTTTTCTGGGGAATCCCTATCATTGGATTCTCTGGGCTGGTACTCTGGTTTCCCAAGTTTTTCAGTCAGTTTCTCCATGGCTGGATGCTAAACGTTGCCTATATAGTCCATAGCGAAGAGGCTCTATTGGCGATAGGTTTTATATTTCTGTTCCATTTCTTTCACAACCACCTTCGCTCCGAAAACTTCCCCCTGGATCCGGTTATCTTTACAGGACGGCTTCCATTGGAACGCTTTAAAGAGGAGCGGCCCGTTGAATATGAACGCCTCGTCCAGAATGGTGAGCTGGAGAAATATTTAGTGGATCCTCCTTCCAACTGTCACAGGGTTGCAGCTTATGTTTTCGGATTCACTTCATTTGTAATCGGGATGTTGCTGATTATCGCTATCCTATGGACAACTTTCGCCTAGTAACTTTGGGGTCAGGCCTTGTTTTTTGCCTTTTGATCCTTATATTGTCTTTTTGATAAAGCAAAAAACAAGACCTGACCCCAAAATTGAATAGGGAGAATGGATAGGTCAGGCGGGAGATTTTTTGGTAATTTGTTTTATTTTTAGGAAAAGGGCTATGGCCAATAAAAAGATGAAGAAAGTGGCAATG
>CAZSPM010000338.1:0-3185 GCA_964608785.1 uncultured Eubacteriales bacterium | reverse complement strand
ACCTCCCTCTGGTATGAAATCCTGGCTCGGAAACAATCGATCATAAGAATCGAACCCCACTTCCGGTCGCTTATCGAGAGTTTCTGTCAGCAAAAAAGATCCCAAGCGCCGGACCAACAAAGCAGGTATAGGTTCAAAAAAGAAAATCCAGGCGTGGGCACCTTTACCAGAACGAGACCGCTCGACAGCAACAGAGATGCTGTGTTCTTTACACGATTCAACAAAGATGGATACATCATCCTTCCACGTATCTTTATCAAAGTCAGCAGCAAGAAAGTAACATGTATCATCAGGCATTAGAGGATAGAGACCAATAACAAACTCACGTCTTGAAACGGATGCACGAGAGTCATCGGGATCGAATCCTTTGAGGTGGTTTTTTATCACACATTCATCAAGTGGAATAAAATCGCGGGCCGCGCATGCTCCACATTTAATTTCTGGCTTTCTACAAATGCCATTAATCCATTCATTACGACATGCAGGTTGATATCCAACCTTTCCACTCCTTGAGCTTTCCCATCTGCGAGCAAAAACATCCTCCCTTCCTTTAAATAGAGAGTAAAAAAGAGATATTTTTTCATCTGCAGGAGACTTTTTTGATACAGTTGCTTGGAGGAATAAAGATTTTGATTCACTGACCTGAAGCAGTGTTTTTTGCTTTTGGCGGAGTTCATTCAATTCGGATACAATTTTGGTTCGTTCTGCTTCAATCAGTTTTAATCGTTTTTCAGCATCTTCAATCAGCCGCGATATTTTCTTGATATTCACCTCGCCCTCTTTTATCAGGGTAAAAGCATTTGTGAGATCAATGTAATTCCTTTATAATTTGCACTCTAACCATTATCACGATATTTTCTATCCTGTAAATGCGAGCGGACGTTAGCTACCTTCCATAGGACGGCAGGGTGTACAGCGAATTTCTTGGACTCTTCAGGTGAGCTGGGAAAAAGAATCTCGGGACGTAAAACGCCTTTATTAATTTCTTGAAGATATTCCTTTTCTGGAGTTGTCAATTTCAGAAATGGTCTGACAACCGACAATAAAGTATAGATACGTGTATTCGCTTTGAGGGATGCATTGCGGGCTATTAGTGGGCGGAGTTTTTCGTCGATGACGCGAGCGTCGAGAAGGTGCTCGAGCCGTTCGCGACGATATGTTGAAAGTGAGTGATCCATGATTGCTGAGAGGGCGATAAATCGAGCCCGAAAGGATCTTTCTTTTAAGACATCAAGCGCTTTTTTAGGCAGGTTAGCCACATCCCAGACATCGCGGACTGCGCCTCTATCCAGCATTGCGAGCAGTTTACCGATGACAAGTTCCATCAAACCAACAGTCTGGATATTGGGTCTATCCAATTCTCCCGGCTGCCAAAGCTGATGTACTTCGATACCCGCGAATGGGACACGGAAGATAAAATTCAGGTCGATTTCAATCCTCTCGTTTTGACCCAACTCAGATCGATACTGCAGGAAAAGCTTGCGTCCGGCGAAAGTATCCGCAGAACGTTGGACGCGATAACCCAAACGGTGCGAGATCTCGATAATGGCAGTCTCGATGTGTGGTCGATCTTTAAGCATCTGCTCTCGCTCGATTTGTCCAATGTAATTGAAATCAAGATCGACGGACAACCGTTCCGGCGGCCCAAAACACAGGTTGAGTGCGGTGCCCCCTTTTAGGACAAGCGATTTGCCGAGGGCTGTGTGCCGAGTGATATGCGATGCCAACTCCCCAAGCCGCGTAACCTTCTCGAGCGGCCCGACTTGGAATCCGGTATTGGCAGCACAACGCTCCAAATATTCCAGGCTAACGCTCATCATATTCAACTGGTTGTTTTAATGTGTTGGGGAGAATCAAATTCCACCTCGACGCAAGCCACCCACCCCGCAAATTCCGTTCGAGATATTGGGGGGAACATGGACATCGCAGCTCGATTTTCTCGAGATATTCTTCGCTCACCAGGAATGTCTTCCGGTAGCGTTCTAAAAACCATCCAGTGGCCGCCCAAAGAAGAGCGATATCATACTGAAGCAAAACTTTCTCTAGAAGGCTCAAGCTCAGAGTAGGAAAACCGCTGGCCGACTCCACGAGTTCTTCGAGTCCGCCAGCCAAAGCGGGACGCCGAAATCCCTCGACAAGTGTTCTTTCTGGCCCCGTCGTTTTCAGAATCTTCCCTCTCCGCTCTACCCTTTGTGTACCGATAGGATCCGGCAAATTCGATTTATTCAATCTAGGATGGGTCAGGAAAAGTATACTGAAAGCATCTAAGTGAAGTGGCTTTCGTCGTCTTTCAGTATAAAGAGTGATTTTTTTCCACATAGAATGTGCAGCACCCAAGAGCTCAAGCGCACTGTGGTGAGAGAAAACGGCGTCAGGTCGGATAGCAGAAGCCGTCAGAAAAGGATCGGGTTGGAATTGTTGAGGTTTCACACCCGATGGAACTACCGCATATATCCCCCGCGTCAACAGCTTTAATCGTCCTTTTCCCAGATAATATTTGAGCCGTTCCACGGTCCCTGACCGACCGCTCTGTGAATCTAATACTTCAACCGCTTCATCTAGTGAAAAAACAGGATGTGTGGCGAAGAATTCTGCTGTTTTCATTTTATATTTTGCACTCCAATAGGGGATATTATCCCCTGGATATTCTCACAATACAAACTGTATATCAAACCTATACTTGATATTTTGTGCTTTTACAGGGGATATTATCCCCTATCCGGACACATTTTGTCAATTGCTGTTTCAACTTAGCTTTGAGTCCCGTGCTGTCTTCAATAATAGTTAAAGCGCTCAATCTGTCGTAGTGTTAATCATAAAGATTATCGCCTGGGCTGAATTTGCTATGTTGTGATTGGATATCCTTGAATGTTATGTTCACATAATTCCTAACCATTTCAAGAGTTCTGTGTCCAAGGATTTTCTGGAGGCTGAAAATATCTCCTCCATTCATAAGCCAATTCTTAGCAAATGTATGACGAAAAGTATGAGCTGAAAGCCTGACTTTGTCCACTTTAGCTTTTACGCCGATTCTTTCAATTATTTTATTCGCCATTCTTCGCGTTAAGGGATCTCCGAATTTTGTGAGAAATAACGTCCCCTTTTTTCCGAATAATTTATCTCTCCTGTTCAAATATTTAACTAATCCAATGAGCGACCGATCTCCAAAAGGCACAACTCTTCCC
>CAZSPM010000337.1:0-3185 GCA_964608785.1 uncultured Eubacteriales bacterium | reverse complement strand
GAAAGGAATGAGTATGTCATCACTGTGGATATGTGAGGAACAAGTTTCGATGCGCCTTTAATCAAGGAGAAAACACCGCTTGTCACAACAGAAGGAGAAATCAATCGGCTCAGAATAGCTCTCCCAATGTTGGGAATCGTGACTATTGGCGCTGGAGGAGGGAGTATCGGCTGGGTGGACGAGGGTGGACTCTTGCGGATGGGTCCCCAGAGTGCAGGTTCCAAACCAGGGCCTGCCTGCTACGACCTAGGAGGAGAGCTCCCAACCTGTACAGATGCAGATCTCGTACTCGGCTATCTGGATAAAGACTTTTTTGCAGGAGGAAAGATACCACTAAACTATAATCGGGCAGTAAAAGCGATAAAAGATAAAATTGCTGACCCGTTGGGCATGGATGTGGTTGAGGCAGCTGCAGGAATGTACCGAGTAATAAACGTCAACATGGCATCTGGAGTACGAGAAGTCAGTGTCAAACGGGGACATGACCCGAGAGAGTTTCCTCTAGTAGTAGCTGGCGGGGCAGGACCAGTTCATGCCTGTATGATTTCTCTGGAGCTTGAAATTCCGGTGATGATCATACCGAAGGAATCATCTATTTTCTGTGCAGCAGGAATGTTGATGTCTGATCTGAAGCACAACTTTATCAGGACCTATTCCACACGCCTCAACAACATAGATATGAAACAATTCAGCTCTTTATTCCAGGAAATGGAGAAAGAGGCTTCGGAACTACTTAAATCAGAACACATCCCTGAAGATTCCATCCAGCATATCCACTCTCTGGACATGAGATATGTGAAACAATATCATGAGGTGAATATAGAAATTACTAAAGAAGAAGTTGAAAAAGGAGATATCGAGTCCATAGCCTTGAAATTTCATCCAGAACACAACCGCCTCTATGGATATTCGTTGGAGGAAGAGGGAACCCCGATTGAGCTTATAAACCTTCGTCTTTCAAGCATCGGGAAAACTGTCAAGCCAGAATTCAGACAGGAAAAATATGACCAAGAAGACCCATCAAAGGCATTAAAAAAGAGGAGACAACTCTATATCCCACTGAAGAATGTGTTCGAGGAAGTCCCTGTATATGACGGACACAAGCTCAGGTACGGAAATAAGATAGAAGGACCGGCATTGATAGAACAGGTCAATACAACGACTTTTGTCACGCCGGAATATAATGTGATATGCGACAGGTATGGAAGCTATACGATGTACCTGAAAACAAAAGAAGGAGAGATTAAAGAAAAAATCGTAGGGGTTTGATTCATCAAACCACATGCATGATAAGATTAAATAGGATGTCCTTATGAGAGACCAAAGAGAGCACGGAATTTGGATAGGAGCCGCAAAATGGAAATAGATAAAATACTCGTTTCTGTATTCCAGCGCAGGTTTAAGTCTATAACAGAAGAGATGAGCATCACCCTGACAAAGACGACCAGGTCGCCCATTCTCTGCGAGGCAAAAGATTTCGTCACAGGACTCTATGATGGAAAAGGGAAGATGCTCGAGCAGACGGAAAACCTGCCTATCCTCTCATTCTCCTTAGGACCTGTGTGTGAATATATAGTTAATTATTTCGGCGATGAAATCTACCCTGGCGATGTCATATTCCACAATGATGTCTTTTCCATGGGCAATCAGAACAATGATGTGGCTGTCTATAAGCCCATATTCCACCAGGATAAGCTCATAGCCTGGGCTGCGGCAAAAGGACACCAAGCAGATGTGGGAGGCGCAGTCCCAGGAGGGTACAATCCGAAAGCCACAGAAGTCTGGCAGGAAACCCTCAGAATCCCTCCAGTTAAAGTCTATGAGCGCGGCAATTTGAGAAAAGATGTGTGGGACCTCATCTTCGCCAATATCCGATTTGACATTGTTGCCGCTGATATGAGAGCTCAGATAGGCTCGAGAGTAGTAGGGGGGAGAGGAATCTTAAAGCTGGCTGAAAAATACGGACTCGACGTTTTCGAATCTCATAAAGAATATCTTTTCGACTCTACAGAGAAGATGATGCGCGCGGAAATAAGAACAATCCCGAATGGAGTCTACAAAGGAGAGGCGACTGTCTATTATGACGGGAGAACGCCTGGTTCGAAGTACAAAATAAAGGTCAAGATAACAGTGGAAGATGAAGAAATAACCTTTGATTATTCCGAGACCGATCCTCAGACTGACGGATTTGTCAATGGCACATACACTTCATCCGCAAGCGCTACCCTTTTGACATTCCTCCAGATGGTCAATCCTGATATGCCTCATAATGATGGTATGGTGAAACCAGTGAATATTATTATTCCAGAAGGTACAATCCTGAACGCAAAATATCCGGCTGCGACTACCTTTGGAAATCATCTGTGCCCTCCTAATGCCGATGCAATAATCAGAGCACTGTCGAAGGCAATTCCCGAAAGAGTAACAGCGGGATGGAATCAACTTCTATGTTATCTGACAAGTGGCTTTGATCCCAGGAAAAAGGATAGCTATGTCGATATAGGTTTTATGGGGCTAAAAGGAGGTTCTGGTGGTACAGAAGGAGTGGATGGGTATGATCACATAGGGATGATAGATGCTTCTGGTGGAGTATTGGACCAGGACTATGAGATGTTCGAACAGCAGACTCCTCATCTATTATTGAAGCACGAATATTGGCTTGATTCTGCAGGTGCTGGCCGATGGAGAGGCGGGCTTGGTGTTGAGACCGCCTTCAAAATAGGCGGAGAAAACACAAAGGTTGTGACTTTTGGCGACGGGGATGTAGAGTCGCCTTTCGGGCTTTTTGGGGGAAAGAGCGCTACATTGAATAAGATAGAACTTCAATACCCTGGTGGCAAGGTATATAAGGCTACGAGCAAGGATTTAATCGAAGATGTGCCGGCAGGGACAGTTCTTTTTCAACAGGCTGGAGGCGGAGGCGGATACGGTGATCCTTATCTCAGAGATCCTGGCCTGGTTGCTCGAGAAGTGAAGAACGGGATTATCAGCCCAGACCAAGCGAGGAAAGACTATGGAGTGGTCCTTGATCCTGAGACTTTTGAAGTAAAGCTCGAAGAGACCAAAAATCTAAGGACGAAAAATAAATAAGGGGTCAGGTCTTGTTTTTTGTTTTTTGTCTTTTAAAATACAGAGAATAAAGTTTGCAAGTCTCCATACGAGAAAAAGTAAGACGAAATTCAGAA
>CAZSPM010000336.1:0-3187 GCA_964608785.1 uncultured Eubacteriales bacterium | reverse complement strand
GCCTCTCTCCTCAGAACAACTCTGCTCGGTGGCTTGTTGGAGAATGTCTCGTGGAATAAAAACAGAGGAGCTGAAGGAGTTCATGCCTTTGAGATCGGAAACACCTATTTTTGGGAAGAGGACCTAAGCCGGGAACAGCTTACGCTTACTCTTGTCACAACAGGCGCTATAGGTTCGATACAATGGCTCAAGGAGAGCGAGAGAGCAGATTTATTCCACCTTAAAGGAGCCTGCGAGGCAGTTATGTCTCACCTGAGATATGAATCTTATTCTTTTAAGGAAGGGAGGCATCCTTTTTTCGATGAGGATTATTCGCTTGCTCTGGCACTCAAGGGACAAACAATCGGTTATCTGGGATTGCTTAAGAAAGAAATCGTTGACTCCTCTTCTTTGAAAGAGCCCGTTTGGGCAGCGGAGTTGAACTTGGCCGAACTTTTTGAAAAACAACCTCGGTCTTTTCAATATAAGCCAGTGGTTAAGTTTCCGAGCGTCAGTCGTGATGTCTCGGTCATTGTCGACCGGAGTATTTCTTACCGAGAGATTAAAGATGCTGTTGAAAAACTTTCTATTCCTTACCTGGAGAAGTTTGACATTTATGACCGTTTTTCAGGGGCATCAGTTCCGAAGAGAAAAATCAGTCTATCTCTTCGCTTTATTTATCATCATCCTCAGAGGACATTACTTGCTGAGGAGGTTGATAATCTCCAGCAAAAAATTATCAAATCTTTAAGAGCAAAATTCAATTTTCAATTGAGAAAAGGGGGAAAAATTGACAAGTGAATTAGAAAGAATTAAAATACTCGAGGGGAAGGTTTCCCAGGTTGTTGATTATGTCAACAAACTTTCACAGGAGAACGAAAAGCTAAAACATCAGGTGAAGGAGCTGAAAATAGAGAACAAGAATTTTCAGGAACAGGCAAGAAAGGCCGGGAAGTTTGGAGAGGATTTAAAGAAATACGAAGAGGAAAGAGAAGTTATTAAAGGAAAAGTAGAAACAATAATAACCCAAATAGACCAACTTGGCATATGATTAACAAAATTATAGAAATAGAAATTTACGGACAGAAACATAGGATAAGAGTCAAAGGAGAAGAGGATGAAAAATATATTAGCCAGCTTACTTCTTACATTGATCAAAAGATGCAGGAGATTGCCACGAAATCAAAATCAGTGGATGCTTCAAAGATCGCAATTCTTGCCGCTTTGAACATCGCTGATGAATATTTTCTTTGTTTGAAAAAGTTGGATCAACTGAATGAAGTAATCAGGCATATGGAGGATGAAATAGAAAGTTTGGAGGTTAATCTTCTTAAAGATGACAATACATATAAAAATATTGAGGAAGCTACTTGATAGAGCCGAAGGCAAAGCTTTACAGACTATAAAACCGCTGAAAGAAAGCAGAAGCAGTCAGAGAAGTGCGAGGAAATCTAGAATCTTGCATTTGTCCTCAAAATATTTTCTTGCGAATTCCCGCTTGAGCTTCCCGCAAGAAGAGTGATTATCTTTAATCCTCCTTACTTTCATCTCCTTTGATTCACCCTTAAAGGAGGTGGTCAAAGTGAATTCAACAGTTTTATTTGTTCTTGGCATATTAGTATCTCTGTCTTGTATCATATTTATTATCTTAATCCTTAAAAAAGCATCCGGAGTTCGAGCTGTCTTTAGGGCCAAGCAAGAAGCCAAGGAGATTTTAGAAAAGGCAAAGCAGGAAGAGGAGAAGATAAAACGAGAAACTTCCCTGGAAGCAAAAGAAAAATATCTTAACCTGAAGGCAGATTTTGAGCGGCAGACACGGGACAGGCGGCGTAAGTATAATGAGATGGAAAGAAGGCTTGTCCATAAAGAAGAGAATCTGGAGCGAAAATTTCAAAGCTTGGAAAGAAAAGAGAAGGATTTTTCCCAAAAAGAACAGAGGATTTATTCAAGGGAGAGAGAGATCAGTGAACAGAAGGAGAAATACGATCAAGTGATCGAGCAAGAACTAAAGGAGTTAGAAAGAGTTTCGGGTCTGACTCAGGGAGAAGCCAAAAAAGAATTAGCAAGAAAAGTGGAGGAGGATGCTAAACTCGAGTCTATTCAAGCGCTTAGACGCATTGAGGAAGAGACTAAAGAGAAAAGCCAGACCTTGGCTCGGGAAATCATTAGCCAAGCCATCCAGCGCTCAGCAGCTGAGCATGTGGTGGAAACCACAGTATCTGTGGTTGACCTTCCCTCTGACGACATGAAAGGTCGAATAATCGGAAGAGAAGGACGTAACATTCGCTCATTGGAAATGGCCACTGGAGTCGATATCATCGTCGATGATACTCCAGAGGCAGTTATTCTTTCTAGCTTCGATCCGATAAGACGTGAATTGGCACGTCTCGCTATTGAAAAGCTGGTTATCGATGGGAGGATTCATCCAGCGCGTATAGAGGAGATTGTAGAGACAGTAAAAGAAGAACTAGAAGAGAAAATCAAGCAAGAAGGAGAATCATTAATTCTGGAACTGAGAATTCAGGATATTCACCCTGAACTCATAAAATTGTTGGGCAAATTGAAGTACCGGACAAGCTACGGTCAAAACGCTCTCCAGCATTCTAAAGAAGTGGCCTATTTGGCAGCTCTGATGGCCAAGGAACTGGGAGTGGATACGAATATCGCCATGCGAGCAGGTCTATTGCATGATATCGGCAAGGCCGTGGATAGAGAAGTCGAAGGAACTCATACTGAACTGAGTGTGGAGCTCGCCAAAAAATATGGAGAATCAGATGCGGTTACTCAGGCAATTGCCTCCCATCATCGAGATGTTGATTTTCCTTCTGTTGAGGCCGTATTAGTGCAATCTGCAGATACTCTTTCGGCGGCTCGACCCGGTGCTCGCCGTGAACTCCTGGAGGCCTACATCAAGAGACTGGAAAAATTGGAAGAAATTGCCAATTCTTATGAAGGCGTAGCTAAAGCCTTTGCTCTCCAGGCCGGCAGAGAAATAAGGATTATCGTCGAAAGCCAGAAAATCTCTGATGATAAAGCAACCCTGGCCGCTAAAGAAATTGCAGAGAAAATAAAAGAAGAACTGGACTATCCCGGACAGATAAAAGTCATGGTTATCCGTGAGATGAGAGCAGTAGAGTATGCCAGATAAGATAAGTATCCTCTTTTTGGGCGATATCATAGGACGTCCAGGACGCAAGGTTTTAAAGTA
>CAZSPM010000335.1:0-3188 GCA_964608785.1 uncultured Eubacteriales bacterium | reverse complement strand
GCCTTTAATTCCTCTCAACGAGTAGACTCTACTTTCCGACTTCCTACGACTTAAGCTCCATGCAGAGTTGCTGCATAAAACCTAAATTATCCTCCAATCCCCATGCTTCTGCAATCTTTCCATTTGCGAGGCGGAATATCCACATTGCTTCATATGCGTATTTATTCCCAGTAGGAGGGATTTCCTCCCATTCTCCCTGATGAGTGCCCTGATTTATGACTCTCATCGCAACCCTATCACCTTTGGCAAAAACATCTTTGATAATATGGATGTTATCAGGAAAAGCTTTATAAGCGAAGCTAATGAATTGAATTTGAACTTCGAGGGGGAGTGGTTCAGGAGCTCCTACGAAATGACAGATGTAGTCAGAGCTAAAAAGGTCTGTTCGTTCAGCTTGCGTTCCGTTGTCAATGGACTCAAAAAATTCACGCACAATTTCAACATTCTGCTCCTCAACTGCTACCTGGGCTTTCATCGCTTCAAGCTCTGCCATCGCTTCCTTGTCCTGGCAGCCGACCATAAAGCATAAAATCAAAGCCAAAGATAGAATCATGCTAAGTTTTTTCATTATTTCATCCTTGTTTATTTCGTATCTGTAAAGCCGATATGAATCACTCTGGTAATGGCACGTCTGAGTTCCACATCCAAACAGCTATAAGCCAAGAACTGTCAGGTTGCTTACGAAATATCCCAAGTATCTTACCCTCTTCCTTAATTGGCTCATCAACACCTTCAATACTAAATGTCTCTTTCCAGGTGGCTCTACCGTAGGCAATGTCTCCATAACCATCAACTTCTACTAATTCGACCACATGCTCTGTAACTGTCATACCTAAGGATTTCATCATTTCTATCAACGCAGAGCGTCCCTGGATTATTGGGCTGTTCGGACCCATCATTACTACATCCTCGGTAAACAGAACATTTACTGCATCCCAGTCTCCAGCAAGAGCGGCTTTATCCAAGGCAGGACCTAAAGCTTTAATAGCCGCCACATCCTCATCTGATAAAGCCTTAACTCCAGGCTCCTCAGCCGCCTCTTCACCCTTCTGGCAGCCGAAAGTAAAACAAAGCAGAATGACCAAAGGAATGACCGTAAGTAATTTTTTCATGTTGCCCTCCTTTGAATTATTACTTTTCTATAAGGATATAAAAGAGGCCTGGGCGGAACCGACCTCTTCCTGATATCCCGCAAATACAGAAATCTATTTTAAAGGAATAGCAATCGCATATCCACGCTCTTTACTTACTATTCGTGAGATATGTCCTTTTCCTTTAGTGTCTTCCACAAGAAGAATACTACCAGGCCCAAACCTGCACTTTTCGCCATCCGACACTTCAACTTCAAGTTCACCTGATATCACAAATAAAAATTGTCGACGAGGTGCTGGATGCCAGTTCCCAAACCAACTTGATGGGCTAGATATGAAAACTACAGCCTCAGCATTTATGGCATCAGACACAGAAACTGGCGGTGCTGGCGGTGCATAATCAATCAACTTGAATAAAATCTCCTCATCAGCGAAGTGAGATTCACCTTTTGAATCTGAGTAGACACGTTTATAGCTAAAAGGCTCTGCCACCTTTATCTCTTGCTTCTCGAATGCCAGCGTGGAATACACAAATGATACAAACAGCAGGAGCAAAGGAATAAATGAAATAAGTTTACAAGGTGATTTTTTCATTTCCCCTCCTTTTTAATTCTTTTTTTCTTTATTCTATCACTAACAAAGGAAGACGAACAAGAGCCTTTTTTATTTCCAAAATCACCAATTGCTTAATTCTGAATTTTCGGCCATTCATAGCTGTACTTAAGGGCAAATACTATGGTCTATCAAGGCATCTAGCTTTCTAGCTGGAAAGTAAATTATTAAAGGTTTTCTTTATCTCCATCAGTTAAAAAAAATTCCGAGGCCGACCGAAGGGAGGCTTTGACCGAAGGCCAATGGCTGAGGGGCTAATTTTAAAAGCATTTCACTCATTCTTTTTTTTTAGGTTTCCTTTAATTTATTAGAGTAACGATTTCGTTACTTCCTGAAGTAACGCTTTCGCTACTTCCTACCTGGAAAACACTAATTTTTTCTATATCTTTTTTTAGAATGAAGAATGTACCAATTAGACATATTCATCCCTCTACGTTTCACTGTTATCCAGCCAACCTCTTCTAAGTGTCTTATCCATTCGCCGACATTCTTCCTATGTTATCCAGTATCTTTAGCGAGTGTTCCTATTGAAACAAAGGTCTTAGGATTTAACATCAATTCTTTAGGCTGGCTATAGCTATGCATAACAGAATAGAGGCCTTTCGCCTGAAGTTTGATATCTGGGTCTCTAAGAAATTTAGTAGGAGCTTTACCATAGAAGACTTCATCAGTGAATATGGCAACTCCATTCTTTTCCTTTTCAAGCTTATTCATTATCTCCGCTAACTCCTTTGATATTTTTTCTTTCTCGGATTCTGGCAGGGAACAATCCTCTAATTTTCTTTTGGTATCCCTGATTTCTTCTATTTCGTATTGAATCTTTTTTAAGGTTTTCATTTTCATAATCCTCATTCCTTTCCTCTCCAGGCTCAGAAGACCGATTCTCTCCAAGCCCTATAAAAAAAGGAGGCTCTTTTCAGAACCTCCTCACCATCCATGCAAGCCCTTAAGAGGCCTGCGCCTTTCTCAAAAGGTTCAAAAAATTTCGGGGTAATTACCCCGTTTAGGGCGAAATACGCTCCAATTGGCGGGTGTTTTTCCTAAAATCTCTCGGGGAATGGGGGATTTACCCGAGAGTAGCGGGTAATTAATTATTTCACGACATTCTGTATACTAAGAAGAACTTGTCTTGGCAATCCATATCCGCATAGTTGATACTCCGAAGAAAACCATTCCTCGGAATTTAACCTAATAATCTAATTTTCAATTCCACCCACATGGTATCTTTTAACAAGCAGAATGGCTTCTTTACTTTGCTAAACCATTAATGGAAAATAAAATCCCCGGATTCGGTTCTTTTATTTGAACAACACCTCAGCTGCAGTCGGCGCCATTTTACTGTTACTGTGCGCCACACCGGGTACGATTTGTAAATCCCATTTCAGTTCAACACCCAATTCTGCTGCCATTTGCTGGCACGCCTCGTAAAACGTATGTCCTCGCTGAAATCGATGTATACCCTGTTTCATGGCTTCTTGTGTTTGC
>CAZSPM010000334.1:0-3203 GCA_964608785.1 uncultured Eubacteriales bacterium | reverse complement strand
TCGACTCAATCCTCCAGGCACTAGGGCGCTTAAACGTCTTTTATGGGTAATTTCGGCAAGACTATTTATCTGGTCCATAAATTGGGAGAGCTGGGAGCTTCCGTAAAATTCTTTCAAAGCCGCAATCACGGGCTTGGAATTGATCAAATCCTGAGGCATGGCTGAGGCTAAATCTGTGGCAATAGTCATTTTCTCTTTTATGGTTCTTTCCATACGAGTCAATCCGATTCGAAAAGCATTTTCTACAAGCTCTCCCACAGAACGGACTCGGCGGTTTCCCAAGTGATCAATATCATCAACAAGACCTTCTCCGCGACGCAGATTGAGCAAATATTTAATCACTTCGACAAAATCTGAGGGAGATAACGTCTTCTCCTCCAAGGAACTGTTTAGATCCAATTTAATATTCATTTTCAGGCGGCCAATTCTGGAAAAATTATACCTCTGGGAGTTAAAGAAAAGATTGCGAAACAGATTATGAGCACTTTCCATAGTATGAGGTTCACCTGGTCTCAGTTTTCGGTAGATCTCGGCCAATGCCTGATTTGTATCTTTGTTTAAATCCTTTCTCGCCGTGTTAACGATGATCTTGTCGATCCTATCCTTTTCTGGAAAAAATACCTCAATCGGACCTTTTAGCTTACTGATCTGCTCAAGCTGTTCACTACTAATTTCGTTATTAGCCTTCAATTCATCATCAATGGAGGTAAGAAGAAATGCACCCTTAAATTCATCTTTTGTCAAGGGGATTTTATTGATCTTAAGTTTTTTTAGTTCCTGGAATAATTCTTTGTTGATTTTTTTCCGTGCTTTGACCACAACTTTCTTGGTGCCTGATGCAACTATGTCCTCGCTGATTGTCTTCCCGATAAGATTCTCATTGAGTTCCCAGTAAAACTTGCCATTCTTCGGGAAAATTTTGTGGGGAGTATAAAAAAGGCGCAGGATTTCCTCGTCTGATCCAAAACCTAATGCTCTTAAGAAAACTGTTGCCAAGAATTTCTTTTTTCTGTCTAAACGAACAGAGAGGATGTTCTTGCTGTCATACTCAAATTCTACCCATGCTCCTCTGTACGGTATAATCTTTGCGATATAAAAGCCCTTGCTTTCGCCCTGCCTGAAAAAGACTCCTGGCGATCTCTGAAGTTGACTGACGACGACTCTTTCAATTCCATTGAAAATAAACGTTCCTTTATGGGTCATTAAAGGAATATCACCGAAATAGACTTCCTGTTCCTTTATATGCTTCAACCTTTTAGCCTTTGTAGCAGGATTTTTTTCCCAGCAAATTAACCTTACCTTCAGTCTTAGGGGAACAGCGTACGTGTAACCCTTCTGGAGACACTCGTTCGGACTGTATTTCATCTTCAGGCCAACTCTATCTCCACAGTGGTCACAGAGGGGGATTTCCATTTTTTTTATGGCTCCGCAATAAGGACAGATTTCCTTCTCAGGAAGTTCTACATCAGCGGGCAGAAGTGTTCCACAGTCATTACATCGACGTCTCGAGTTTTCAACTCCTTTAAGTCGCCCACACTTACACTCCCAATTACCGATAGAATAACTGATGAAGTCTAATTGCGTAATTTCTTTAAAATCTGAGACTGGAAAAACATCTCTAAAGGCTGCCTGGAGTCCGACATCCTTCCTCTCATCGGGTAATAATTCCATCTGGAGAAAGTCTGTATAGGATTGTTTTTGTATAGCAAGGAGGTCGGGCATAGGAATAGGGGTTTTAATCTTTGAAAAATTGACTCTTTCCCGGTAAGTATTTCCTGATTCATGCATTTTAAACTCTCAGTTTTTATTTGTTATATATTTAACCTGTGCTCGGATAAAATTGTCATCTCGAGCACAGCTTGGCAATCCCCTGTCGCGAGCGCAGCGTGGCGATCTCTACCTTTACATGAGATTGCCACGCTTGTTTCGAGCAAAGCAAGAAATTTTCCTTGTGCCTCGCAGTGACATCTGCGGCAATCTCGCCTCATGAATAATTCAGGCTGAGCAAATTTCATAATTTTAGATTATTGTAATTCTACTTCTGCACCTACTTCTTCAAATTTTGCTTTTATCTCTTCCGCCTCCTCTTTTGGAATCCCTTCCTTTACGGGCTTAGGGGCGTTATCCACTAGATCCTTAGCCTCTTTCAAGCCCAGACTTGTTACTTCCCTCACGGTCTTAATCACATTGATCTTCTTATCGCCGACACTCTTCAAGATGACAGTAAACTCTGTTTTTTCTCCTTCAGCTTTGGCTTCTGCTTGAGGAGTCGCAGCCCCAGGAGCCGCCATGGCCATAGGAGCAGCTGCCGCACTTACACCATACCTCTCCTCAAATTCCTTGATATAATCAGAAAGTTCCAAAACAGTCAGACTATCCAGGTGATTAAAAAATTGCTCCTTAGTTAATTTTGCTTTCTCTTTTTTTTCCTTTGGAGTCTCATTGGCTTTAGCTTCTTTTGTTTGTGCTTTGGGCATTTTTACCTCCAACCCTATTTTTTTATTTTTAATTGACTCAACAACCGGCCTATACTATCTAAAGGGGCTTGCCAAGTCCTTAACAGCTTCGTTATTGGGTATGACATCAAAAAGCCAAGTTTGGCTAATAATTCCTCTCTTGATGCGAGATTGGCAATTTCCTCGAATTTTTGGCCAGGGAGAAATTGCCCTTCAAACAGGCCTGCCTTTACGGATAGAACTTTGTGCTTTGCAGAAAAATCTCTCAGCATCCGTGCTAGACCTATTGGATCCTGAGGAGCAAAAGCGATAGCAGTTGGCCCTTGGAAAAACTCTTTCAAATCATCGGGAAAGTCTTCGGTTAGAGCTCTGAGGGCAAGGCGATTTTTAATAACTTTAAAAGTGTATGAATGACCTCGCAATTGCCTCCTCAGCTGCACAGATTGGGACACAGGCATATTCACAAAATCCAGCAGATAAAACGTATCGTGGCTTTCAAAGGCCTTGTTTAATTCTCTGACCTGACTTTCCTTATCCTCTCTTTTCACTTTTTCCTTCTCCTATTTTTCTAAAATTGCTTCTGAAAGCCTGATGGAGGGCCCCATTGTGGATGAGATAAAAAAGCTTTTTATGTATTTGCCTTTTGCTGCAGGGGGCTTCGCTTGAACGACTGCTTGGATCAAAGTATTTATATTTTCAATAAGTTTCTCGTCAGGAAAAGATATCTTCCCGACAGGAGAATGGATA
>CAZSPM010000333.1:0-3206 GCA_964608785.1 uncultured Eubacteriales bacterium | reverse complement strand
GCTACTCAGAACCTGATTACCTTGGCTGGGAAGTTAAGCAGCATGGGGTTACTGCTCTCGACAGACCTCATTCGGGCAGCCCAATTACATTGATGACCCCTGAACCAACTGCCGGAATCTATAAGGAACAGGGAGTCGAATATTTTCTGAGAACCTTCGGCTATCCCGATCAGATGGGCCGCAAAGATCGAATTAACTTCGGGGGCATCTTCCGTAACGGTGTCAGGGCGGAAAGAACAGGCCTTACTCTGACACTTACAGGTTACGATGCGGACTCTGGAAAAATCATCTCAGCTGACGGAGGAATTTCACTGCTGGATGACTCAGGGCAGGAAGCCGCAACTTGGCTTTATGCAGATATGATGAAACACTGGAACCGAAAGCATGCGCAGGCCGTGTACATCCCATCCATGTGCAGAACCGATCCTGCTAGACAATATATCTATGGAAGCCAGATTGACCTTGGCGAAGGAACGGACTTCCATAAATTTCTTCGAGCGGTAGCGGATGGTCTTATTTACTACGACCCCGGAATTAAGCTTGAAGCCGCATCATCTCCAAAGCCCAAAACAAAAAGACGCAGCCAGTTCAGAATCAAGGCGGCGCATCTTTCAGGACTTTATCATTCTATGAGCACAGTATCTCTTTGATTTAGCTCTTTACGCAAAACAAGACTAGGCACTGCCAATTACATATTATGTCCCCATAATTCAGTTCTGGTTTCTTTAAGGCATAAACCGCTTATATTCTGCAGGCAGCATCGCCATCAATGTACTGGCTGGAATCGAATAAAGGTCATATGTTTTTTCGATTTGCTGGAGATATGCGACAAACCTACGGCTGCTGCCAGCCCCTTTCCCTGCTGCTCCCCGTTTAAAACTTTTGCTGGCTGGGTTAAAGTATAACTCACACAAGCTTTCTACTACACCTGCACAGTTCAGATAAAACTGCCGAGCCGCAAGTTGCTCAACAATTTCTCCGCGCTGATATGGTTTCTTGCTGAGAAGTACTCGAGCATTTTCCCCATGATCACGGACAAGCATGTATGTCGTTCTGATCGCATGTCTAGGCCGGTGGTTAAATCTATCACTGAGAATATAGTTGTAGGTTTGGTTGGGCTTTAAATTTCCTGAATTGTCTTTTCTGCATATTTGGAAGAACCAAAAAAGGGCCAACCACCCCCAAATGCCGCCATCTCCTAATATCCCTTGGTCATCATGATTACGGAAAAGTCCTACAAGCAAAGACCCCATTTCATACCTGGTCTCGAATTCGATATCTTCGACTTCAATGCCAAGTGAAACCTCTTCAGAGTATCTTTCATCTTCGATCAAGTAGGCTGGGTAAGCTTCTTGTACAATCCCATTGCGTAGTGAATCGATATAATCTTTGAACAGGTCCAAGCCTTCATCATTTAATCTGCGTAGTTTGATTCCCATTATTCAGCCTCCATGAGCTTCACCATTGATTCACACAAGCTGAACTTTTCACTGAATGCACTTGATACCTCATTTACCCACTCATGAGTGAGGTCTTTAGATGCTAAGCCAAAGGTGAGTGGAGAAATTTCGCGGGCAAAGTTAAGCCAACTTTCCTGCCAAGAATTATCCTCGGCCTCATCCCCATCTAAGTTGTAAAGAATAGACAGAAGAACTTCTCTCAATGCTCCCGGCAGAATTAAGCTCCTGAAAACAGGATTGTTTATCAGATGGTCTTTTGCGCCGCGAATCTGATTATTAACATAGAGTACGGGCTTGCTATCATCATCGTCACATACGACCTTCCAAGGCAGCGACCCCATATCTGCACTTTTGAATGTCATTAGTGAGGCCCTGTTTTCTTCATCTGAGTCTTCTTCTGAACGAAGCCCTTCTGCACTGGCCACCAGTTTCCCGCTGAACCCAGACTCATCAACCACCTTGACTCTAAATTTAACCGGTGCCGATAAATCAATTTGATCCAAAGAAGTGCTCGCTGGAGCGACCGGGGCTTCAACTGCGCCATAACAAAATCTCTGAAGTGTATTGCTCCCGCTGCCACTATAAGCTTCAACATATATCACTCCGCTTCTGACAATTGATTGGTCAAGTCTGAAGGAGGCAGTAAAGGTTGGCTTTCTATCCTTGTGCTCAAGCAAGTTAATTGTAACGTCTTGACGATGGATACGTTTTCTTCCTGTCTGATTAATGCGTTTGGATACCTGCATTCTACTCCTCCACAGTATTTACTTTCAGCAGAAGATCTCTGTTTGGATCAAATCCTTTTGCTTGAAAATAAAAATCAGGATCAGTGATCTCCATTTCAATCATATTGGCATATCTATCCGCTGGTTGGCGAGAAATACCTTTTATCCTGATGTTAAGATTGTTTTTCTTGCGAAAGTCGAAGTCTAAAGGACTGAATTTCTTGAATGGATTCCCTGCGCATGTGTCATAACATGCCCTGATACGGAGCTTCAGAGGCATCGGAAAATGTTCAATGTCTTTTCCAGGACTTAATGAAAACCCGTTTTCGATCCGATTAATAGTGCATGGTTTTGGATTTGGTGCAGGAGGCTTCTCGATGTCATTCTGAGTTTGCCCAGTCTTTTTCGGGGCATGCTTCTGGCCAGGCACTTCCTCCCAGAAAAACTCCATCAGTGCATGTTCATCTTCTTCATCCACGGCCTGTGCCAGCATGTCAAAAAAGTTCACAACGCTATGTCTTATAGCTGTCAGAGTATTCCTTGGAGTCAGATAGTTCTTATGAAGTTTTTCAGCCTTGGCATCCCATTTGGTATGAGCTGCATTTTCCGCATTACCAAGAAAGTCAGCAATCCCCTCGTCTGAAGCAATTAAGGCCCCCAAAGCCTTTCTCTGCCCAAACTTTGCTTCTTCCGGAAGCGTAAGCCCTCCCCGCAGATAAAGGTCCAGGCCTTTAGACAATGCATCAGGCTGCTTGATGAATAATGAAACACAGGTTTGAACTTCCTTTGTTTCTCTTCCAGTTTTTTTAACAACAGTTACAGGAAGCCTGACTCCCACCAATTCTCCTGTCGCAAACTTATCACGAAAACTTTCAAGCAACTCTTTATCGAGATCATCCTCATCAAGTTTTTTGTCATCAATCCAGCTTTCATGAAGTTGAGGAAGCGCTTCCTCATCTGCTGATTTCATTTCGAAAATAAAATCAAATATTTTATCAATATCGTGATTGCTATATTTTTA
>CAZSPM010000332.1:0-3226 GCA_964608785.1 uncultured Eubacteriales bacterium | reverse complement strand
ACTAAATCAGATTGGAAGGAGTAAAAGAAGATGCCAAAATTGAAATTTTTCACGATTGTCTGTATGAGTCTTTTATTAGTTTTATTCTACGTATACGGCTGTAATAAAGGCTCTAATGAGGCGGAGGCCACAGAAGCAAGTACGCATGAACATGAGCAGGGAGAAGAAGCGGGACATGAACACGAAAAGGGAGAACATGCAGAAGAGGGCGAAGAAGCTGGGCCGCGGATTGCCAAAGACGGAACCCACGATGAAGTTCGAAAAGGTGTGCGGTTAATTTTATCTTTTGATAAAGATTCTTCCTCTTTCATTGGAACTGTAGAAAATGTCACTGAAAAGGCTATTTCCAGAGTGCGTGTTGAAGTTCACCTTTCTAATGGAAAGGAATTGGGTCCAACAGAGCCTATTGACCTTGCACCAGGGAAAAAAGCAGACGTCAAACTATCAGCAGAAGGGCAGTCCTTTAACTGGTGGAAGGCACATGCAGAGGCAGGTACATCCGAGCATTGATGCAGAGTAGAATAAAACCGAACTTGAATTGAAATCCCTTGCCAGTTTTTGTGTTGGTCAGTCCAAATTAAGTATTGCGTCCCTATAATTCCAAGAGGAGGGCTTTAGGTGAAAATACTGTATGTTATACCTGGAACGATGTCAAAAACTCACCTGGGTTCTGAGGAGCTGGAGAGGAGAAAGAGTATTCTTCGATCAAGTGCAGGAAAAGATATAATAGTAGAAATCACAGATATTGAGAAGGGACCCAGTTCCATCGAGTCAGCTTATGAAGAATATCTGTCCGTTCCAGAAACAGTCAAGAAAGCGATTCAAGCGGAAAAATAAAAGGGGTCGCGTCTCAACATTTGACATATCCTTTTATTGATGTATTTCTCTCCTTGTCTTGTATAGCTGTTCCTATAAAATCAAATCATTTTTGGATGAAGAGGAATAATATGTCAAATGTTGAGACGCGACCCCATTGCCTTTTCTTGACAGGGAAAAAAATCCATGATAAGAGTTGAGTTCGATTAAAATTCAGCAGAATCACAGAATTGTTTTAAAAGGAGATTTCAGATGAAGAAATATTTTTTTGGTTCAAAATTGCTTTGGGTATCCCTTTTTATAGCCTTTCTGATATCTTTTACGGCCGCAGATGAAAAGACAGCAAAAGTAGATAAACTTTTCGCTAAATGGGATTCGACAGTCTCTCCTGGAGCAGCCCTGGCCATTATCAAAGATGGTAAAATAATCTACAAACGTGGTTACGGAATGGCTAATCTGGAGCACAACATTCCCATTACATCAACTTCTGTTTTCCGGATTGGCTCCACCTCGAAGCAATTCACAGCCTCATGTATCGCTATTCTTGCCCTTGAGGGAAAAATCTCTTTAGATGATGATATTCGCAAATATATCCCAGAACTGCCCAAGCATGAAAAGCCCATTACAATCAGGCATCTCGTTCACCATACCAGCGGCATCCGTGATTATCTCACTCTCGCTTCTATTGCCGCTCTTCCGGATGACCATTTCTACACCCCTGATGATTCTATAGAACTTCTGACGAGGCAGAAAGGGCTGAATTTTCTCCCAGGTGAAGAACACCTCTACTCCAACTCTGGATATTTTTTAATGGGTGAAATCGTTAAGAGAGCAAGCGGAAAATCTCTGAATGATTTTGCCCAGGAACATATCTTTGGGCCGTTAGGCATGAAAAACACACATTACCATGATGACCATACAATGATAGTAAAAAATCGCGCTGACGGATATTCGCCTACAAAAGGAGGATTTCGTATAAATATGACCACGCTTGACCACGTCGGAGATGGAGGTGTTTTTACTACAGTTGAAGACATGTTCCTCTGGGACCAGGCTTTTTATACAAACAAACTCGGAAAGGAACTCATGGATCTCATCCAGACTCCCGGAGCACTGAATAGTGGTAAAAAGCTCGAATATGCGTTCGGATTGGGCATAGATGAATACAAAGGATTAAAGAGGGTCAGTCATGGTGGCGGGTTTGCCGGCTTCAGGGCTCAGATGGCTCGTTTCCCAGAACAGAAATTTACAGTCATATGCTTGGCTAATCTCGGGACTATCAGTCCTTCCAGGCTCTGTATGCAGGTTGCTGACATCTATCTTGCCGATCATTTCAAGAAGGTTGAGGAAGGGCCTGAAAAGAAAAAGAAGGTTAAGGCTATCCCGCTTTCCAAGGAGGAATTGGAACAGAAAGTTGGAAACTACCAGGATGAAAAGATCGGCTCGTGGATAATTATTTCATTGAAAAAGGATAAATTGTCAATATTAGCTATGGGACGGAACTTTATCTTAACGCCCGTAACAAAGACAAGATTTATAGCGCTAAAGGCTCCCTATGAAATGTCTGTTAATTTTTTCTCTGATGAGAAAGGCAGGATACAAAAAGCAAAGCTGACCGTTGAAGGAGAAGACAGAAACCTGGTGAAGACTCCTAAGCTAAAGCCTCTGATCCCTGCTCAACTGAAAGAGTATGCTGGAGATTATTATAATGATGAGCTTCCGGTTACCTATAAGCTTACAATAGAGAAAGGAGCCTTGGTGTTCAAACACAAGAATGCCCCCAAGAATGCCTTGAAAGCTATGGGCCGTGATAAATTTACAGTTGGTTGGTTTAACATAGAATTCGTTCGAAACAAAAGAAAGAAAATCACAGGATTTATCTTAGGCGCCGGTCGTGCGGCCAATATAGAATTTGTTAAGAAATAGACAAGAAGCTATCTATGAATGGGGAGATTGCAGCGAATAACGGCATACTAACTGGTGTGCTTGCGGGTAAGGTCATTTACGGACCCGGATTCCAATCCAGCAATTTTTAGAAACTCTCGATGGCAAAGTAATAACCTTTATTGTCAAAAAATTAAAATTATTTCAAGCACGATCCAAACATCTTTTGTATTTATTTCCTTTTTTTCACTATAATGGTAAAAATGGTATAGATGGCTGCAGACAAAGAGATTTGATTTACAAATATTAACACTTGATTTAATCTTCTGAGAGTAGATGAGAAAGATTTGGGTTAACAAAGCGGATTCCTTTGATCTTGCGAAGGAGTATGACGATTATTACTATTTGTCGATGAGTTCTCAGGAACGACTTGAGACTGTCCAACTTTTAAGAGAGATATATTTTAAGATAAACAAAGGCGTGGAGAATGAAAGTCGAAAAGGATTACGAAGAATTATTAAGGTTG
>CAZSPM010000331.1:0-3228 GCA_964608785.1 uncultured Eubacteriales bacterium | reverse complement strand
TCGTATACTCCGTGCTGTGTGCGGTAATGATGTGTAACAGAGCGCTACGCTTGAGTGAAATAAAGCCTGGACAGCGCTTTGGTCTCTATGGTTTTGGGGCTTCTGCCCATATAGCCATCCAGGTGGCTCTCTACTGGGAATGTGATGTCTATGTCTTTTCCCGAAGTGAGGCTCATCGGGCCCTTGCCCGTAAGCTTGGTGCTTACTGGACAGGGAAATCCAAAGATGAGCCTCCCATAAAACTCCACAGCTCAATTATCTTTGCCCCGGCTGGCGAGTTGGTTCTCGATGCTTTAAGAGTCCTTGATAAGGGCGGCACCTTGGCTCTGGCAGGAATTCACATGAGCCCGATTCCTGAGATGGATTATGGGAAATATCTCTACGAGGAGCGGACTCTCCGCAGTGTGGCCAATGCAACAAGACAGGATGGAGAGGAGCTTCTCCAGATTGCAGCAGAAATTCCTATCCGCGCAGTCACCCAGGTTTTTGCCTTAGAAGATGCAAATAATGCTCTGCGGCTTCTCAAAGCGGGAAAGATAAACGGCGCAGCTGTCCTCCAGATCTCCGGAACAAAGGATTTGGAACGGTAGTGTCATTGCAAGGTGCATAGCGCAGTGGCAATCTCATATGCAAAAAAGGAGGTCAAATGAAAAAGAGCAAATATTTATTAACCAAATCCATACTTACCCTCTTCCTCTTTTCCCTCTCCCTTCTTCCCCTCTCCCCCTACTCTGCAGAAATCCCCTCAGATGTCCTAAGAGTCAAAAACTCTATCACAGGCAAAATGATTGTCTCCCATATCGATTTTCTGGCATCCTACTTTTGTCGTGGCCGTGAGACAGGCGAGAAAGGCATGGATATCGCCACCAAATACATCACCTCGATTCTCAAAGGAGCAGGGCTTGAGCCTGCCGGTGAGTACGCAAGTTATTTTCAGCCTGTGCGCCTGAAAAAAGTATCTCTAGGAGAAGAAATTCACCTCGAAACAGAAGAGAGGAAGGAAGGCGTAGAATTCACAAAAAAAGCCAAGCTGGAATGGGATTATCTTCCCGTAAACCTCTCTGCAGAGAAAGAAGTCACAGCCCCTCTTGTTTTTGCCGGTTACGGGATAACTGCCCCCGAACACAAGTATGATGATTACAAAAACCTGAATGTCAGAGGAAAGATTGTCCTGGTCATACGCCATGAACCTGGCGAGAATGATGCATCAAGTCCTTTTGAAGGCCGTCGCCTCTCCAACTACGGAACCCTTCTGAGCAAAATCCTCAATGCGCAAAAACACGGTGCAGTGGGAATTCTCTTTGCCACAGACCCTCTAAACCATAAAAATCTCACTCCTTCTGCCACAGGAGGTACTTATTGGCCATCCCTCATAAAAGAGAGGATGAAGGATGAGGAAGATTTCAAGTACATGAGGTTTTCCCCTCGAATGAAAATCATTGGTGCCGACTTTGGCGTCAAGATTCCAGCCGCAGCTCTGGACGGAAAGTATGTTGATTATCTTCTTGGAGATGATAATTCTTTCCTCAGCCTCCAGGAAGAGATTGATAAGAGGATGGTGCCCCGTTCATTCCCTATCACCGACAAAAAAGTAACCATGGCAATAAACTTCAAAAACGAGCGCGTCAATGCCTATAATATCGCTGCCCTCGTTCAGGGAAGCGATCCAGAACTCAAGAACGAAGTCGTCATTGTTGGAGGGCATTACGACCATGTGGGAAAAGACAATCGCGGCCGCGTCTTTGGCGGAGCAGATGACAATGCCTCTGGAACAGCCGGAGTGATGGAACTTGCCTGTGCTTTTCAGCGTTTAAAAGAAAAGCCAAAGAGAACCATTCTTTTTATCCTCTTTACAGCCGAAGAGAAAGGCCTTTATGGCGCAAGATACTATGTGGATAACCCTCTATTTCCTCTGGAGAAGACTGTGGCCATGATCAACCTCGACATGATAGGGCGAAACGATGTCGACCAGATGTCCTTAATCGGAAGATACCAGTATCCCAAGCTCTTTGCCATCATAGATGCAACCAATAAAGATAGCGTAAACTTTGACCTCAATTTCGCAGTCGAAGAGTTTATCCGCCAATCCGACCATTTTCCTTTCATGAGAAAAGATGTCCCCACAGTTTTCTTCAATTCCGGAATGCATGACGAACTTCACACCCCGAGGGACAGAGTTGACCTTATTATTCCTGAAAAGACGCAAAAAGCCGCACAGCTTGTTTTTCTCGCGCTCTGGAAGATTGCGAATCTACCGCCAGGAACGAGTCTGAAATGAGAGAGGAGGATGTCATGAAAAAATTATTTATATTTTCCTTGGTTTTCCTTTTCGCTGTGAATTTATTCTCCCAGAATCCTAAAGAGGTGGTCGAAAAATGTGTGAATGCCCTAGGTGGGGAAGAAGCGGTGAAGAAATTTTCTAATTATCATGCTAAAGGAGAAATAAAACTTTCGATGCAAGGGATGGAGTTGCCTGGTGAGCTGGAATCCATCGTAATCGGAAAAAAAGTATGGAGCAGAATCGAACTGACCTTTGGAAGAGAAACTTTTACGATGCTCATGGCCTATGATGGTGAGACCGCATGGATGGACAGGATGGGCACAATTGTGGATCAACCTTCTCTCAATTATGAGTCTGATAGAGACCATGGTATTCCTTTGCTGATTGAGAAGGATGCTGTTTTTTCTATGGGTGAGGAGAAAGAGATAGAGGGAAGGAAAGCCATTGGTGTGGATGTGGATTTTAAAGGTAAGAAAACAACGTTTTTTATCGATAAGGAGACTTATTCACTTGTAGAAGTTGTCTATAAAGACCTCTATTTTGGAGAGAAGTACACCAAGGAGATGCTGGAGAAAAGAAATCGGTTTGCGGATTACAAGATGGTGGATGGTGTTTTTTTCCCGATGAAGATGACTCTTTATCAAGAGGGAAAGAAGTTTATGGAGTTTCAATATAGTGATGTTAAATTTAATCCTGAAGCTGCGCTGGCAAAATTCAAACGCCCCGACCAGAAACTTGACTTGCGCTACAGTGAGGAACGCATCCACTAGGGTGTAGGGGCTTGATTCATCAAGCCCACCAATTTGAAATGTAGGGGTTTAATTTATTAAACCCACCTTAAAAAATTACTTATAATCTGGCATAATATAACGCAAATGTAATAGGTGCGCCCGTAGCTCAGCTGGATAGAGCGTCTGACTACGAATCAGAAGGTCGGGAGTTCGAAT
>CAZSPM010000330.1:0-3246 GCA_964608785.1 uncultured Eubacteriales bacterium | reverse complement strand
CGCCATTGAGCCTGTGCGTGCTGCTGCGGGATTCACAGAGAGAAGTTAGGTGAGATGCCGCTTTAAATTTGAGAATAGCAGAGAAAATGGGTATTAGGATTCACGAAGTCCCTTCTCTAAAGGAGTGGAATACTCAAAAAAAGAATGTTTCTCAATCGACAGTCCTCCTCGATGCAATCTTAGGGACTGGACTGGTCAAACCGGCTCATGGACTCTATGCAGCAGTCATTGATGATATCAACAAGTCAAAGGCTTATAAGATAGCTGTGGATATACCTTCCGGGCTTTCCTCTGATACTTTCCAAGTTGTCGGTCCTTGCATAAAGGCAGATTTAACTGTGACATTAGCCGCTCCAAAGATAGCTCATATTTTTCCACCGGCTGAAGAGTATGTAGGCGAATTAGTGGTGGCTGATATAAGTATCCCTCCATTCCTGTTCGATGATGATAAGCTTAGACTCGAACTTGTGGAGAACCAGACTTTTTTGCCATATTTTAGGAGTCGGAGAAAGGGAACCCATAAGGGAACCTATGGGCATCTGTTTTTTCTTTCTGGCTCTCTCGGAAAAACAGGGGCAGCAGTCATGGCAGCCAAAGCAGCCTTAAGAATGGGCGCAGGTCTAGTAACAGTAGGGACTCCAAAGAGCTGTCTTCCGATCGTGGCTCGCTCAATGCTTGAGTTGATGACAGAGCCTTTGCCTGAGACATCGGATAAAACTCTATCTTATGAGGGATTAGAAACAGTGTTTTCTCTTCTTAAAGGCAAGGATGCCCTTATGGTCGGGCCTGGGATTTCCACCCATCAATCCACATCAGAGTTGGTGCTTTCTCTGGTACCGAGGATTCGCATTCCTGTGGTCCTTGATGCAGATGCTCTCAATATATTGGCCTCAAAGCCACCAATCCTTAAATCATTGCCCAAACGAGCAGTCCTCACTCCCCATCCTGGTGAGTTTGCGAGACTCCTCAATCTTTCGATTCAGGATGTCGTAGAAAAGAAGCTGGAGCTTGCGCCTCAATTTGCCAAAAAATATGGGGTCTATCTGGTGCTGAAGGGCTACAGAACTCTTACGGCCACTCCTGAAGGGAAAGTGTTTATTAACTCAACCGGAAATCCCGGCATGGCTACTGCAGGGTCAGGAGATGTTCTGAGTGGAATGATCGCATCAATGATCATACAGGAGAAAAACATGCTGGAAGCGATTCTGGCAGCAGTTTATGTTCATGGCCTGAGCGGAGACATAGGAGCCGAGAGAATGGGAGAGAGGCCTTTGACAGCAGGTAATATCATCACATATCTTCCTTCTGCCATAAAGAACATGCAGACTGACTTGTAATAATTTTTAAAAGATGAAGAGAAAAAAGCCTCAAAAACAGACGAGGGAATATCTAACGAGTTCTGAAAGGGAAACCTTCCTTCTGGCCAAAAAACTCGCTGAAAGTTTCAAGGGCCAAGAAGTCGTTCTTTTAGAAGGAGAATTGGGCGCTGGAAAGACGATTTTCGCCAAAGGAATAGCTTCGGGTCTCGGTCTCAAGGATGTCCATCAAGTTTGTAGCCCCTCCTATACAATAGTAAATATTTATCAAGCAAAGTATCCAATCTTTCATATAGACCTATATCGTTTGAGCAAAAATTCAGAAGTTATCGACCTCGGATGGGAGGATTATCTCGGTCAGGGAGTGATTATTGTGGAGTGGGCGGAGAAATTAAACTTCGATTCAGGCGCCATTCATGTTACTTTTCATCTAGGAGAAGGAGACCAGAGGAAAATAAAAATCTTTTCTTAACTAAAAGTGGAAAAAGTGGAAAAAGGGGTCAAGTCTTGTTTTTTGTTTTTTTTAACTATATCTCTAGTTTGCAATACTGACCTCTAATAATCACTGTATGCGTGAAGGAATCAGTAAATCAAAAAAGCAAAAAACAAGACCTGACCCCTTTTTCCACTTTTTCCATAAAAAACAAGACTTGACTCTTCTTAGGGTGGCACTTTGGGGAGCGTCCCCCTTTAGTTTTTATTGAAATAAAGCAGTAGTTTATGTATAAATGCTGTGGAGTAAGAAGGATTATACAGGAGAGATTTGAATGGATGCGATAAACAATGTTCTTCAATTTATTTTTGGGAACCTTTATTTGAGGTTCCTGGCGATTTTAGTCATCACCCTCATCATTGCTTATTTGGCCAAGGTTATCCTAAAGAAGGGATTGAAGCCTTTGGCCAAGAAGACAAAGACGAGAGTTGATGATCTGATTATCAAGAGTCTTTCTTCCATAATCTTTTACATCATCCTGGTGCTGGGATTCAAAGTCGGTTTGCAATATTTTGAATTTGAAACAACTATTTATGACAGTTTGATTGAGACCCTTTTGATTATCATTATAGCGGTCTTTCTTCTCAAGATTATCAGTGAATTTGCCCAACAGTGGCTGAATGAATGGAAATTCAAGACAAAAACGAGTGCAGATGAAAGACTGATTCCTTTCCTTCAGAAAATTTTGAAGGCTGTTGTCATCATTTTGACTGTGATTTTTATATTCAACGCTTGGAGTATTAACATAAGCCCTCTTATCGCTACTGCAGGGATCGCAGGGCTTGCCATAGGTTTGGCAGTGAAAGATTCCTTGAGTAATATTCTGGGAGGGCTTCAACTTGTCTTGGATAGAACTTTCAAGGTAGGAGACAAGGTTCAGCTAGAATCGGGAGAGATGGGAGTCATTCTGGATATTGGTCTGAGAAGTACAAAATTGAAGACTTACGATAACGAAGTGATATTCATCCCCAATGGCTATCTGGCCAATGCCAAAATCAAGAATTTTACCCAGCCCGATTTTTCAATTCGAGTTAACGTCAACTTTGGGGTTGAGTACGGTTCTGACCCAGAAAAGGTTCGAAATGTGGTGCTTGAGGCCTTAAAAAAAATAGATGCAGTCCTCGAGGATCCGGAACCAGCTGTTCAATTTTTGAAAATGTCTGATTTTTCTCTGGATTTTATAGCCCGTGCCTGGGTAAAAAGCTATACAGATGCCTATAGAACCCATCTTAAAATGACAGATGAAATATATGATGCATTAAACAAGGCCAACATCGGTATTCCTTTTCCCACCCGAACTGTTTTCACAAAAAAGATTGATTAGAAAGACAATCAATATATGAGGTCAGAACTATGATTAAATCATCGGGGTCAGACCTTGGAAACTTTAGTAATTCTTTGGGTTCCAGCGGGGTTGAAAAAAATGTCATTCCCGCA
>CAZSPM010000329.1:1422-3274 GCA_964608785.1 uncultured Eubacteriales bacterium | reverse complement strand
AGACGCTTGGCGACTCATCCCAGACGCATATTTAAATTTAGTAAAAATGATTGCAAAATTCAAGTTTTTTAACTTTTTAATTTTTCCGTACTTTTCATTTTGAACCAGTAAATGAAGAGGTCTTCTTCCATATCCTGATAATTCTTAAATCTTCCTGAAATCATTTTCCAGAAATCAGCGTTATGATGTTTATGCTTTAAGTGGGCAATTTCGTGAAATACGATATATTCGATTAAATGATCCGGAAGAAAACTCATCATGATGTTGTATGTCATATTCTTTTTAGGGCTTATACTGGCCCATTTTGTTTTGAGAGTACGGAAAATTACTCTATTGACTTTCACAGTGACTTCTTGAGAAATTTTGTCAATGTATTGAAGAACAAGGCCTTGAAAATCTTGATCATCTCTTTGAACCAGGTTCTTGGTTTTCGCAGCTTCCCGGCACTCTTCAATACGCTTAATTTTATCTGCGACCCATTTTTTATGTCTTCTAAGAATTTCTTCCGGATCTTCCCCTTTAGGAATAACCAATAACAACTCCCCTGTTCGAAACTCCAGCCTTGGATACCGAATATCCCGGAATGATGTTTTATGAGGGATTTCCTTAAGTTCCATAATTTTTGATACATTCCACAAGTGTGTTGTGAAGTTTATTCATCTCCTCGAAACTCAACCTGTACTGGGATTTAAGCCCCCTTACAAACCGCCGCACTTCCCTCTCAACCTCTTTCTTTGCCGTTACCTGATGAATCCATCCAGAAAAGAGAGAAGGCTTGATTTTTATGGAGAAATCCTTGATTTGATTTACCAGCTCCTTAGCCTCCGGAACTTTCTTTTCGAGCTCAATCAGAACGGCATATTCCATATCCGAAAAATTGAGGGCTTTCTGCCGGGCCAGCATTTTATGCATATCACGGATTGCTTCGGTCCCTTCTGTAAAAATCAATTCGTAATTCTTTTTTTTCTCTTTCCACAGCTTGAGGAGTCTTTCTACCTTTTCTGCAATGGATTCAAACACGGGATTTTTATGTCTATCCACCAGGACGAACCGGTTTAAAGTAAATAGGATATTCGCCGCCTTTTCCTCCCTGGATTTAACTTTCTCTTCCAGTTTTTCCAGATAAAACTCATCAAATACAAAGACTGGAAGTTCTTTTTCCAGTTCTTTTATTTCGGTGGATTGATGTGCGAATTGAATTGTTTTTTTCAAATATTTGCGCACGAGATTATCTTCGACTGAGCTTTGACGGGCTAATTTTTGGTAAAAGGTATAAACGGCACTCACCCATTTATACTGAGTTAGGAATTCGAGTTTGACTTCTTCTGACCCAAGCAGTTCGAAAAGCTTTCGCACTGCTTTATAATTGCTTTGAAATGTCTCCTCAACTTGTTTATCAGAGGTGATCAATTCAAACGCTTTATAGAGGGAATCCCGGCTAAAATCCTGAGGAACCTCCAGGAATATCACTAGGGTGTCCTTTAGTTTTTGTAGAAACTCTTCTTCCAAAGCCTTAATATCAAGAATGGCCCCTTGAATATCATCTCTGCTGTACATGGCCAGAGCCCTTTTGAACTCTTTAAGGACACCCACATAGTCAATGATCATTCCCGCTTCTTTTATTCCCTTGTAGGGTCTGTTTGTCCGAGCAACAGCCTGAAGGAGCCGGTGTTCTTTTAAGGGTTTATCCAGATACATGGTTTGGAGTGCAGAGACATCAAAGCCGGTAAGCAGCATGTCGGTGACAATCAGGATTTTTGGATACTCTTCCTCCTTGTATTTTTCTATAAAATCTTTGCGAATATCTTGAAAATCCCTTTGTCCGTATCTGGCTCTTGCCTCAGCCACATAA
>CAZSPM010000329.1:0-1322 GCA_964608785.1 uncultured Eubacteriales bacterium | reverse complement strand
AGGTTTACAGAATTCAGCCTCTTCTGGACTTCCTTTTTCACATTCTCCCTATATATATTGGGGATTTCCTCAAACTCAGAGCTTAAAAAATCATCCAGAAGCTCTTTTTTAAGGTGTACGTCTTTTTCCAACCGGGGCTGATAAGCGATTCGCACGGTGAACTCATCTTTAATGGAGTCGGTAATGAAGTAACGGTCCAGATAATCCTCTTCCGGTGGATAGCTGAATTCTGAGTAAGTGTCTCGTCCCTGTTTGGCGATAGGAGTTCCTGTCATGGCAAAAAAGAATGCGCTTTTAAAAACAGCCTTCATCTGAGCAGCCAGGAGTCCGTACTGCGTCCTATGGCCCTCATCAACAAAAGCAATGACGTTTCGTCTGGTCATTATGGTCTCTTTTGATTGTGAGACCTCCTCAAGCTCTTTTTGGACGGCAAGAATCTCCTCTGGCTGGAACTTGTGAATAAGCAAAATGAACAGTCCCCTTTTTCCTCTGTAATCATCATACTTGAGAATTCTCTTTAGGGATGAAATTGAGCCGATGACCTCAGGTTTAACGATCTCAAGCGCGCTGAATTCTTCGTAAAGCTGTCCTTCAAGTTCGACTCTGTCAACAATAAAAAAGATGGAAGGATTTTCCAGGGAATTTTCAAAGTACAATTTGTGGGCGGCAAATATCATGGTCAGAGTTTTCCCACTCCCCTGCCAGTGCCAGATCAATCCTTTAGTTTTTTCTTCTTTCCCGGACAGGTTCCGGATGACACGGTCAGTCATTTTATTCGCAGCCCGGTACTGCATATACCGGGTGATCACTTTAGTAGCGCTTCCCATCTCTACTCTTAAAAAGAAAAAATTACGGAGGATATTGGTAAAATTGGCAGGATTTAGCATGTCGAGAACAGAGTCTATGGAGTCTAGTTCGGGAGTCCGCCATTCAGATGTTCTGACATCGTCTGCCCAGGGTACAATTGGGAAATATCGGGCAATAGCTTCGGCAGCAACACCGAACTGGATATATTTATAGAGCTCCGGTACGGTTTTCTCGTAATCCTTGATTTGTTCGTAGGCATTGATCCAACTTTCCCCGATGCTTGCCGGATTCTTGCATTCAATATTGACCAGAGGAATCCCATTCATGAAGAGTAGGATGTCAGGAATGATTCGTTCTCTTCCTTGAAAATGGACTTGTCGGGATACGAAAAATTCGTTTTTGGAAAAATCTGAGTGGTTAAATAGCTGGACAAATTTGACGACCCTATCCTTTTCGAATTTGACAGGGACACCGAATTTATAAAAGTTAAGAATTTTCTTTGCCCCTTCGATGCC
>CAZSPM010000328.1:0-3299 GCA_964608785.1 uncultured Eubacteriales bacterium | reverse complement strand
CAGATTTTGGGCATAGATTCCGATAATGGTTCAGAGTTTATCAACCACCATCTGTTGAGGTATTGTGAAGAAAACACCATTCAATTTACCCGAAGCAGACCCTACAAAAAAGACGATAACGCTCATATAGAGCAAAAGAACTGGACACACGTTAGAAAACTCATGGGCTGGGACCGCTATGATTCACCGCAGGTTCTCAGAACGATGAATGACCTCTATGAGAAAGAACTTCCTGTCTTTATGAACTTGTTTCAACCATCGGTGAAACGACAAAAAACTATTCGCAAAGGATCACATAAACACCGTATCTATGATAAACCTCAAACTCCTCTGGATAGGCTCATCGCCTTAGGCCACTTGGATCATCAAAAGTGTGAGGAGCTCAAAGCCCTTAGGGAAAAAATGAATCCTTTCTCTCTCTCTGAAAAGGTTAACCAAAAACTACAACGGATATGGGATTTAGCCCATTATCGTTATACTCCTTCTAAAAAAATTAATCCTCAATCAGAGAAACTTACTCCGGCTGAAAAAGAAACTCTGGAAGATATTGCACAAGCTTTTGGAATAACTGTTTATGTGAGAACTCATAAAGAAGGTAAGCTTATTGCTTTGGGCAATGGTTAGATTTTAAATGACAAGACGATATGCCACAGGGAGGGTCAGGTCTACACTTTTAACTTATTCCCCTTACAGATGTTTAAATCTTTATTAACAAGAGATTCGTTTAAGGTTCAGACTAATTGTTCAATAGTGGGAATTAAGGAATAAGTTAAAAGTGTAGACCTGACCCTGGGCTTCTTGACTTTTAAGGGGGAGAGAACTAATATTTATGATTGAACTTTGAAGATGGAAGAGGATTGAGAAGAATTAAATTCTCCTCTTCATTCTGATCCCAAAATAGAGATAGGAATCACAAAGTAATGAAAGAAGACTACAATTTCCAGAAAATCGAAGAAAAGTGGCAAGGTATCTGGGAAGAGCAAGAAGCTTTTAAATCCTGCGAAGATTCCAAAAAATCAAAGTTTTACTGTCTGGAGATGTACCCATATCCCTCCGGCCATATCCATATGGGTCAAACCCGTAATTATGCGATCGGAGATGTTATTTCACGGCACAAAATCATGAAGGGCTACAATGTCCTTCATCCTATTGGTTGGGATGCTTTTGGAATGCCAGCCGAGAATGCCGCTATTGAGCAGGGCGTTCACCCTGAAAAATGGACTCTTGGCAATATTTCCCACATGAAAGGGCAATTGAAGAGACTGGGTTTTAGCTATGATTGGTCGAGGGAAGTGAATACCTGCCTCCCCGAATACTATAAATGGAACCAGTGGATCTTTCTGAAGATGTTTGATCAGGGCTTATCCTATCGGGGAAAAAGCTGGATCAACTGGTGTCCGCAATGTCGGACAGTTCTGGCTAATGAGCAAGTAATCGGAGGACAATGCTGGCGCTGCGACTCAGTCGTAAAGCAAAAGGAGATGGAACAGTGGTTTCTGAAAATCACAGATTATGCAGAACAGCTGCTCTCTGGTCACGAATCTATGGAGAAATGGCCGGAGAATATCCTCGTTATGCAGAAAAACTGGATAGGCAAGAGCACTGGAGGTCATGTCGTCTTTCCTATCGTTGATTCTACTCAGGTGATAGAAGTCTTTACTACGAGGGTTGATACAATCTTTGGGGCCACATTTGTCGCCCTTTCACCCGAGCATCCTTTAAGCCAAGAGCTCATAGCAGACTCAGCTCAAAGGGAAAAGGCTCAAGAATGGATAGAAAGAAATATTTCTGAGCAGCGCCTCAGAAAAGATCCGGGTGAAGTGGAAAAAGAAGGGATTGATACGGGGAAAAAAGCCATCAATCCTTATACCAGCGAGGAAGTGCCGATATGGATTGCCAATTATGTCTTGATGGAGTATGGCACCGGCGCCATCATGGCTGTTCCTGCCCATGACCAGAGAGATTTTGAGTTTGCCAAGAAATATTCCCTCCCTATTAAAGTTGTTATTGTTCCAGAAGGGGAAACGCCTCCAGAAGAGCTTGGAGAAGCTTTCGAGGATTACGGAGTAGTTGTTAATTCCGGTTCTTTCTCTGGAAAGCCTTCGAAGGAAGCGATGGAAGAAATGGTTCAGTATGCAGAGGAAAAGGGACTCGGGAGAAAGGATGTGTTATATCGACTAAGAGACTGGGGTATTTCCCGTCAGCGCTACTGGGGAACTCCTATCCCTATTATTTATTGTCAAAAATGCGGAATTGTGGGAGTTCCTTATGAAGACTTGCCTGTTGTCCTCCCCAGTGAAGTTGAGTTTAAAGGAGAGGAAGGCTCTCCTCTTGAGAAAGTTGAAAGCTTTACTAGGACGACTTGTCCAAAATGTAAGGGAGAAGCCCGACGGGAAACAGACACAATGGACACTTTTTTTGACTCATCCTGGTATTTTTTCCGCTATTGCTCCCCTCATGAAGATGAGATGCCTTTCAATCCCGAATCTACAGATTTCTGGATGCCAGTTGACCTCTATATCGGCGGAATAGAACATGCCATCCTTCATTTGATTTATGCGAGATTTTTCTGCAAGTTTTTAAGAGATTTCGGATTGGTGAAGAATGATGAGCCCTTTCCTCGTTTGCTTTCCCAAGGAATGGTCACCAAAGACGGCGCCAAAATGTCCAAATCAAAAGGGAATGTAGTCGATCCAGATGATATGGTAGAAAAATATGGAGCGGATACCTTGAGGCTTTTCACACTTTTTGCTTCTCCTCCAGAAAAGGAATTTGCCTGGAATGAGAAAGGTATCGAAGGGTGCTTTAGATTCCTGAATCGACTCTGGTTGTTTTTTCAAGAAAATCTGGATCTCTTTAAAAATAAACTTTCTTCTGGGGACGATACTGAGCAAGAAGATAAAAAAGCTAGAGAATTGAGAAGGAAGATACACCAGACAGTAAAGAAAGTGAGCGATGATATCGAGAAGAGATATCACCTGAACACAGCCGTGAGTTCAATAATGGAGTTTTTCAATCAGATCAAAGGAGATTGTGAAAGGTTAAGAAAGGGTGAGAAAGGAAAGATTATCCTTCGAGAAGCCCTAGAAAAACTGGTTTTGCTTCTTTCTCCTTTTGCCCCTCATGTTTGTGAAGAACTTTGGGAAAGGATGGGGCATAAAACTCTCCTGCTTCATGCTCACTGGCCGTCCTTTGATCCCAAAATTGCCGAGGAAGAGCAAGTGATTGTAGTCATTCAAGTCAACGGGAAACTAAGAAGCAAACTCGAAGCCGAAAGAGATTTGCCTGAGGGACAAATA
>CAZSPM010000327.1:0-3322 GCA_964608785.1 uncultured Eubacteriales bacterium | reverse complement strand
AGAACAAAGGACAAAAGAAATCGGGATAAGGAAAGTCCTAGGAGCATCTGCTCCCAGTATCATCCGGTTGCTTCTTAAGGAATTTATAATTTTGGTCAGCATCGCCAATCTTGTGGCATGGCCGATAGCTTTCTTTGTGATGAGCCGGTGGCTGCGGGAGTTCTCCTATAAAATGTCGCTCAGTGTCTGGATATTCCTTTTAGCTGGAATGGGTACATTGTTTATAGCCTTTCTGACTGTAAGTTTCCAAGCTGTTAAAGCCGCAATCACTGACCCGATTAAATCTCTCCGCTATGAATAAAAAAGTAGTAAGTATATGTGTATAGTCCTGGATTCCTGCTTACGCAGGAATGACGGATTCTTATTTGCGCGGGAATGACAATAAAGCTGGATTCCTGTTACCCGTTACCCGCCTTCGCAAGCACAAGCTTCACGGGCACAAGCTTCACGGGCACAAGCTTCGCAGGAATGACGGATTCTTGTTTGTACAGGAATGACGAGTACATTTGGATCAGGCTTGAATAACTTGAATAACTCGTCATTCCCGTGCAAACAGGAATCCATAGTACAATAGAATACCGTCATTCCCATGTAAATGGGAATCCAGGACTATCCGCTTTCTGGATTCCTGCTTGCGCAGGAATGACAGAAGTATTGACGTATCCTCCTAATTGCGCAGGAATGACAAACATGTTTCTGGATTCCTGTTTACACAGGAATGACGATAAAGCACTTGCCTGCTCATTTGACTATTTACAGATTAGTTATTAATCTATAGACAATTATCAGTGCCACTGAGGAAAATTAGCTTGGACAAATAAGTATTGGAAAGGTAAAGCCATTGGTGGAATTTTTATTTGACTTGTTAATAGAGTTTTTAGCATTCCTTGGTTTCAAGAGAAAGAAGAAGGGAGAAAAAGAATTCACTTCGCTTGAAACAAATGATTCCACTCATAAACAGGATAATTCCAGCGAAGGAACACGAAATAGCGTTTCCGTTTGTGCTGGTTGCCATAGCAGCCTTGAAATGAATGCAATATATGAGTTTGGAAAAGCCTGGTGTACAGAATGTTACAAAACTCATGTCTTAAAAATAAAGCCCTAAAATTTTCAGCAGGGAAAAAATCATGAAAAGACATCCGTTTGTAAATACCAATCTAATCCAAACATTAGATGAAGAGATCAAGTCATTGGAACAAGGGAAGTCTGATGTCGAACAAGCTAAATCCGTTGTCAAGGTCGCACAGAGATTGATTTCTTTTAAAATGCTTGAAATTCAAGAAGAGGAAAAAGTTTTGAGAGAATTATTGAGCAAGATAAGTGACGCTGAAAGCTAATGCAGTGAAATTCATCTTGCATGTGATACATGCAGTCTCTTCATTCATGACCAGCCGCTGGATTATCCCCACGCTGCTGATCCTTGCCGGGATTGTAAGATTGTGGGCGGTCTCGCTCAGCAATCTTCCCGTCGGGGATGAAATCAATGGGTACATATTCAACGCCCAACGTTTCGCAAGAAACCTGTGGGTCCCTTCACTGGAAAATTTCCCTCTGGTCTCCATTACTTACGGTGTGATAATTATTGCGCTAAATGCTTTCCTCAATACACTGGCGGGAGTTCTCGCAAGCTGGATCCTAACTGTATTGTCTGGTGTCGTAACCGTATATTTCCTTTTCAAATCAGCAAAATATCTCAATGGAGGTCACGCGGCCACGGTTATTGCAATCAGTCTCATGGTCTTTCCCGGCGTGTTCTTCGTATTCCGGGGTGACTTGTCTCTCTATTTCATCTGTCTTTCTGCTTTGCAATTCAGCTTGATACGCCTTTTGCAAAGACCGAGTATTATCTGGGGTATTGTACCGGGAATAATCGCAACGATATTCTATCTTTCGCGCAGTGATGGGATGTTCATTCTGATATTATCGCTGGTGGTGTTCACGATCGCCAAGCGCGGACTCCTACGCTTCGTTCCGGTAGTCCTGGTGATCTTTGCATGTGGGGTAGTTGTGTTTCTTCTGATAAGATATACGACCATGGGGGAGTTTGGAAAAGGTCCGGGAACACGGGCTTTACACGCATTCTACCAGGCAGAGGGCATGCACGACGGGAAGGGCGGATCGTGGCATGATTATACGGCCCGAGGCATTGCTAAATTCGGACCTCCTGAAAAATACAGAAACAGCGTGATGCGCTTGATGCTGAGCCATCCGGGCGACGTGTTCCAGAGAGCCTATAACAACCTGAAAGTGATTAAGAATTATATTGGGGAAGCCACAGGTCTGCCATTGTGGGTATTCGGGCTCTTGGTGATTATATCGCTATTGGGAAAATACAGACGGCTGATCGCATTTCTGGCATTGCCGCCACTATGCGCATGCTTCATATACCTCGCATTCTATTTTCAACGGTCATATTTCGTCATGTTGAGTTACGGCCTGGCGATCCTGCTCGCGTGCAGCCTGCTCTCGCTGATGGATCTGATCTCCCTGCACATTCCACGGAGGACACCGCAAAAAGCAATCAGGGTTATTCTCCCTATCGCAGTGTGTATCTGGCTCTTTCCGCGCGCGCTGGACGTTTTTCCCGGCACTCATAGGGAGACAACGACCGTTCGATTTTGGGACGCTCTGGTTTTTGCCAAAGGCGAGTGTGAACTGAATGACTCATGCGCACTTTTCGCACGACAGCACGTCGAGTCGCAGTCTATCCATTTCTACATAGATAAAAAGCCTCCAGCGCTCGGAGACAACGAATTAGAGGGATTGAGCAAAGGCGAAATAGGAAAGCTGATGGAGGAGAGGGGGATACACTACATCTTCGCCCTAAAGGAAGACAACCAGCTCTGGTCGCTCTATCCGGACATCGCCGATTGTGTATTTAAAAACAAGAACGATGATGTGCGCGTATTGAAACTACGGCATTAACTTGACAACCAATCCCTTTTTCAGTATTTGATACTCATTATAAAAAATCAATAGGAGGGAAAATGAAAAATAAAAAAACTCTTCTAGTATCTTTATCTATGTTTATTGCAATTGTCTTAGTTCTTTCGCTATTCGGCCAACAAGGAAAGCCCTTTGAAGAGATCTGGGAAAAGCTTAATGAGCTGGAACAGAGAATTGTAACATTAGAAGGATCATCAGGAGATGGATTGCCTGATTATTCAGATGTAATTGCTGGAACTTGTAAAAATTCAAGAAAATGAAATGAGATTTTTTAGCCATTACGGAACCATAGGTTTCTATCATAAACAATAACAGCAACACTTAACCTGGATTATTCACAAGTCGAGCTTGCCGCAGACTTCGTTGCGAGGAGCGA
>CAZSPM010000326.1:0-3328 GCA_964608785.1 uncultured Eubacteriales bacterium | reverse complement strand
CGGTTCATTGAGATACAGTATAGCATGATGCGTGAAAACATCGCTCATCTTCGAACTATGAAGACCAATGTTTCTACTACAATGACTGGAGCCATGAAAAATGCCTTTGGTGGATTGCTCCATGAGAGAAGGCATTGGACTCATTCTGTAATCCATGAGACATTGGTTGATCTGCTCACGATTCAGAAAGAGATCCATCCTGGAATTTTTGCTGTAATGGACGGGACTATTGTAGGAGATGGGCCTGGTCCGAGGTGCATGGTTCCTTATGAAAAGAATTATATTTTAGCCAGTGCTGATCAAGTGGCTATCGATGCAGTAGCTGCCCAAATGATGGGATTTAAACCAATGGATCTAGAATTCATCCGCCTTTCTCACGAGGCAGGCCTTGGCTGTGGTGAAATTCAGGATATAGAGGTAATCGGAGAAGATATTTCAGAGGTCAACTGGCATTTTAAAAAAGATAAAAACACCTTCGCGAGTTATGGTCAGAAGCTCATCTATTGGGGGCCTCTCAAACGCCTGGAAAAGTTACTATTGAGAACCATCCTCACTCCCTGGTCATATGCGGCTTCGGTTATTTTCCATGACTGGATATGGCATCCTTTTATCGGGAAAAAAAGAACGAAAAAGATTTTAAAGACTCAATGGGGAGAGTTGTTTAAACAGTATTAATCTTAATCTACTGAAATCTGGAATTTTTCCATCAAATAATCTACAGCCTGTTTCAAGGTTGTATGAACGTGCTTCACATCCCTATCGTAATTTATGACAAAACTGAAAACATCCCCTCTGAGCCCTTCACAGAAACAGAAGTATTCCTTTCTGTCCGCATCGATCAAGAAAGATGCGTCCTGATCATGAAACGGGCACTTTGTCAGAAACTGATTATCGACTCCGATTTTCTCTCCAGAAATTCCGTATTCTTTCATCAGATCTTTAATGTCGATGGCTTTTTCCACTAACTGCATTTTCTCATTGAGCTCAGTATCGGCATCATGAATGAGCTTTAAGTTCCTGAGCACAGAATGGAGGCCTTCCTCACCACATTCCTCACAGATTGTGGCCCCTTCTTCGGTTTGAAGTATTTTTTTATCACCGTTTTCTAATGCTTCTTTGTTGAAAGCGAGTATATAATGGGGATTTTTAGGGTCAACATCCTTGTCGCATATTTTGCATTGAGCCATATCTTCTCCTTTCATTTAATGAGATCCCGGAAGATTTATAGTTTATACTTTTTATGCAAAAAATCAATATCCCTGTTATAACAAAGTGGGGTCAGGCTTTCATAACTTTCATAACTTTGATAAGCATTGGTGTCAGGCTTTATTGTGAAAAGATGCCTCTGAATATGATACAGTCCTTTCCCTTCATCAGGACAAAGCATGATCCCAGTGCTAACTAAACAAATTCTTGAGGCCTGATCCTTTTGAAATAACAAAGTTATGAAAGTTATGAAAGCCTGACCCCAATGATACTATTTATCGTAAATAGTGCAGGGTCTTAGGCTCTTTTTCGAGATGAAAGATAATGATTTCCTGGAGAATCTTCCCGATTGATTCGAGTTGTTCTGGCGAGAAAAGCCGCTCTCCTTTTTCTGGCGGTGAGTTTTTTTTGGTCCACTGGAGAAACGCTCTCAATTCAGGTTTAGTTCTCTCTTTTCTCTGGGGGGCACAGCGATCGCAAAAGGCTCCATCTTTTTTTGAAGAGAGCCAGCCAGACTTTGTAAGTGCTTTATGGCATTTTTTGCACTTAGTCAAATCTGGAAGCACGCCATTTATTTTAAGAAACCAGACTTCAAAGTAACGGGTTAAAAAGCTTAAATCTCCACCGGCTTTAAGCGCATGTAGATTGGAAAGCAGAAGGCGATAGAGGAGGTCATCTTTTGAGCTTGAGGGAAAAAATTCTTCAATGAGCTCAGAGAAATAGCTGAGAGTGAAGGATGTTTTAGGTTCCTTTTGGATCTCGAAAAAGGATTCAATCAGGTCACAGTTGTTCACAGTGACCAATTCTTTTCTCTCTTTTTCATAGTAGAAGATATTCACTTGAGACATTGGTTCTAAGCTGCTTCCAAAACGACTAGCGAATTTCCGCGCCCCTTTGGCAATTCCCTTTATGATGCCTTTATCTCGAGAGAAGAAGACAACGATTTTATCCTGTTCTCCGACGTTAAAGGTTCGTAAGACTATGGCTTCGGTTTGTTCGAGGGGCATGGGAGGGTTATGCGAGCTTGCTTAGGAAGAGGGTTCCTAAGCCGAGAAAGGCGAGAATACCCGCAGTATCAGTGCACATTGTGAGAAGGTTGACTGATCCCAGTGCAGGGTCTAATCGGAGCAGCTTTAAGAATAAAGGGATTAGGGTGCCGAGGAGAGCGGCAATGAAAAGATTGGCAATGATGGCCAGGCCCAGAATAAAACCTAAATATGGATTTTTAAATAGTAGAAAAGAAACAGCTGCTAGAACTATCCCGAGGATAATTCCATTTCCGATGCCGACCACGATCTCTTTCAGCAAAGCTTTTCTAGCACTGATCCAGTCAGTCTGGCCGATAGCGATTTCTCTTACGATAAGTGCGATGGTCTGGTTTCCTGCGATTCCTCCCAGTGCCATAACGAGAGGCATAAAGACAGCAAGAGTGACAAAGGCTTTGATTGTATCTTCAAAATAGTGCACGAACCAGGGAGCAACAGAGGCTGTGATAAGGCTGAACATAAGAAAAGGGAGCCTCTTTTTTATGGATTTGAAAGGGCCGTCTTGGATCCTGTCTGTTGTATCAAGAGAGACCATTTTATAAATATCTTCGGTGGCCTCCTGGTCGATGACATCGATGACATCGTCGACGGTTACAACACCCAGCAGCAAATTTTCGGAATCGACGACAGGAATGGCCACAAAATTGTAATCAGCGACATTGCGCGCCACTACTTCCTGATCAGCTTCAGGATTCACACTAATGACATCCTTAGTCATGATCTCTTCCAATCGTGTATTGGGACGAGCAAACAGAAGTTGCCTCAATGATACAACTCCCGCCAGATGATTCTGGTCATCTACCACATAAAGATAGAAAGCAGATTCTACGTCTCCTTCAAGTTGCATGGCAGTTATGGCATCGGAGACGTTGGTATTCTGATTCAAAGCATAGAAATTTGGTGACATAATTCGACCGGCTGTCTCTTCTTCGTAATGGAGCAGTTCCTTGACATCTTCTGAAGGCTTTTCTTCCATCGCAGCCAGTATGGCGTTTTTCATGTCTTCGGGAAGCAGGTCGACGATCGAAGCCACATCGTCGGAAGGAGTCACCTGGAGGATCTCAGAGATTTGTCCT
>CAZSPM010000325.1:0-3363 GCA_964608785.1 uncultured Eubacteriales bacterium | reverse complement strand
ATTTTTTGAGAGACGCTTGTCTGGCACAGGGAAGCCAAAAACATACAAGCTCTATCAAAATGCATCAAGGGTTATCCTAGGGCCCCCCAATAAAAAAGGAGGAATGTCTCTCTGGCAAGCCATAAACAAGCGCCGCAGCATTAGGAATTACGCAGATGAACCCATAGATAAAACGACCCTCTCTCAACTTCTCTGGGCCTCTCAAGGGATCACGATGGAATCCATGGGATTTGATTTCCGCACATGCCCATCTGCCGGAGCCCTTTACCCTGTAGAGACTTACCTTGTCATCCATAATGCAATAGAAATCGACCAAGGGATTTACCATTACGGAGTTAAAAATCATGAACTTGTACAGCTCAAGATTGGAGATTTTCGGAATGCCGTGGCCCTGGCTGCCCTTGATCAAGATATGGCATTTGCCGCTTCAGCAGTTTTTATCTGGACAGCTGTGTTTGATAGATCAAAATGGAAATATAACCAGAGGGCATACCGGTATGTCTACTTGGATGCCGGTCACATTGCGCAGAATCTTGCCTTAGCTGCTGTTTCTTTTGGGTTGGGCACATGTCAGATCGGTGCCCTTTACGATTATGAGGTTAACTCACTTCTCGGCATTGACGGCGAGGAAGAAAGCGTCCTCTATATGACCACTGTTGGCCGTCCTCGATAAATCTTGAAGGCAGAGGCCCGTCACAACAATGAGTACTTTTTGTATGCAAAAAGAAAGGCACGAACAAACGGATGGGTCCTGTCAGGGCATATCTCCGTCCTTGATCAGCGAATTTGCCTCCCTGCAAATCCGCGGGGGTTCCAAGGGGGTATGCCCCATTGGTCGCAGGACGTATGTCCGAGAAGGGGAGGTAGAAAGCGCAGCGAACGTTGGAAGGGGGGAGGCGGAGCGCTTATCCCTCCAAGGGTACCTTCCCCCCCGTGGGGAACCCCTTACGCTGCGGGCGGAGACACACCGTGCCTCCCATCCAGTTAAATTCGGTTTGTTTTCTCATCAGGAGTATTCATAATTGCGATTAGCTAAAAAAGGAATCTTTTCTATATTTTAAATCTAAGTTTATTCTCAAAAAATATGATTTGAGGAGGTATAGGATGAAAAAAAACCTGTCTCTAACATTTTGTATTTTCTTCTTTTTGCTATCACATCTCGCATGCACAAAATCAGAAAATCAAGAAGTAGAACCCTGGCATTGGACTCTGGAAGAAATTGAATCTAAAATCAGTACAGTCCGAGCAGGAAAAGACCTTACGCCAAACATCTGGCCTAACGAGGCAAAGGTAGCTATAGCTCTCTCTTTTGATTTTGATGCGGAGACGAATGCTCTAAGAGACAAGAATATCTCTCCAGGAATCTTTTCCCAGGGAGAATATGGGGCTCGCGCCGCCATACCTCGGATACTATCTCTCCTCGATCAATACAACATTCCTGCTAGCTTTTTTGTGCCTGCTGTGAGTGCTCTTCTTCACCCAGAAGAAATAAAGGCAATTGTGGAAAAAGGCCGACATGAGATTGGGATTCATGGCTGGATTCATGAGAGAAACTCTCTTCTCTCAGAGGACGAGGAAAGGGAATTAATAAGGAAATCATACGAGACCCTCTTCGAAATCACGGGCAAAGCTCCTACAGGTATTCGTACTCCTTCCTGGGATTTCAGCCGGTCCACTCTTAAAATCATAAGAGAGTTGGGCCTTCTCTATGACAGCAGTCTTATGGCTGATGACCGTCCCTATGAGCTTCTTGAGAATGGAAATCCCACAGGAGTGGTGGAGCTCCCGGTGGAATGGCTGCTGGATGATTATCCCTATTTTGGCTTCTCTCGCTACTCCAGTGTTCGTCCTCACATTAAGCCAATGGATGTTTTCGCCGCCTGGGCCTCTGAGTTCGAAAAAGCCTATGAAGAAGGGACTCTGTTTGTCTTGACCATGCATCCCAAATACATCGGTCACAGGAGCCGAATCAGCATGCTCGAAAATCTCATCCAACACATCTTAAAATACAAGGATGTCTGGTTTGCCACACATGATGCTATCGCTCAGTATGTCAAGAAAGGTCTTCAAGAATAATTTTTATATGAATTATATGACATTTATCCTTTGTTCCTTGCGATGATAAAGAAAGGAGAAATTGTAATGAAAACAAAAAAAAGCTTTTTTAAACCTCTGTTTTTCTTCACTGTTGTCTTCTTTTTTTTGGGACGGCCTACTCTTCTTCCCTGCACTGTGGCTGTTATCTCAGGAAAAGCCACCAAAGATGGACGACCTCTTATGTGGAAAAATCGAGATGCTTCTTCCTTGGATAATAAAATTGTCTTCTTCAAAGGCAAAAAATACAGCTTTATTGGATTGGTTGATGTCAGAGACAAAATGGGAGTGAACGTATGGGCAGGGATAAACACAGAGGGCTTCGCCATCATGAATGCAGCCTCAGGAGACCTTGCTGAGAATGTTAGGGGAATGAGAGATCATGGAACCCTGATGAAGCAGGCTCTTGGAGAGTGCGCAACAGCTTCAGATTTTGAAGATTTTCTCGAGAGAACTAGCGGAAAGCGAAAAGTCGGCACAAATTTCGGCGTCATCGATGCCCTCGGAAACGCCTGTATCTACGAAACAAGCAACTCGACCAATAAAAAATTTGATGCCAATGATCCCCAAGCAACACCTCAGGGCTATGTCATTCGTACAAACTATGCCTTCACAGCTCCTTTGAAAGGGGGAGGTGGAGGTTATATCCGGTTTGAAAGGGCCTCGAGGTTGTTCGAGACTGCTTCTAAAGCAGGACACCTCGACTATAAGTTCATCCTTCAGAAGGCTGCAAGAGATTTGGTTAATGAGAAGCTTCACTCCGATCCTCTCTCAAATCCAAAATCATCCGACTCAACAGCTTCCCTTTTCATCAATACTAACGATACCATCAACCGTAACTCCACAGCTTCTGTCGCTGTTTTCCACGGAGTATCTGAGCAGGAAAAAGCGCATCTTGCCACAATGTGGATTCTGCTTGGCCAGCCCATCTGTACCGTGGCCGTCCCCCTGTGGGCCAACGCATCCGATATCCCTCCAGAGCTTAATGGACCTCGCACAGCCGCTCTGAATGAGTTTTCCAGGGCACTAGCCTTGCATCTTTATCCAGATCAGAGAGGGAGCTTGTATCAGTATCTCAACGTATCCCGCTTATTACAATTTGGGGGAGATGGCGTATTGAATAGATTGTTAAAAATTGAAAATGAGGTCTTTGTTCAAACAGAAAAAAAGTTAAAGGAATGGGAAGAAAAAAAGCCAGGCCAGCAAGAGATCATCGATTTTGAAAAGAAAATTGCTGCGTGGGCCTTGGAATCCTTAAAAAAATCTTTC
>CAZSPM010000324.1:0-3368 GCA_964608785.1 uncultured Eubacteriales bacterium | reverse complement strand
AGTGAAAAAGAAAAAAATTTATTTTTTTTTTGTGAGGAGTTGTTTTAATTTTTTATTGTATGCTTTATCACAGGAAATTCTAGAATGAAAAAAATTATCTTCGTGCTCGCAGTCATCCTTATTATAAGCAATTATTCGTTCTCCCGGCCTGAATTAGAAGATATCATCAAGGAAGCAGACCTGCTTCTGGATATGATGGAATATCGGTCAGCGATTGATAAATACTTGAAGGCCCTTCCCGAAAATCCTGAACAACGAGATATCCGAAAGCGTATCGGCTATGCCCATTTCCAGGAAAAGGAAAATGACGATGCCCTCAAATATCTTAAAGAAGAATTAGAGCTATTTCCAGATAATGAAGATGCCCATGACCTTTTAATATACATTCTATTCAAATTGGATAAGCTGAGTGAAGCCGACATTTTTCTGGAAAAGTACGATTTTTCGACAAGATTAACAGAAGAAATCCCTCATATCGGTGGTTTGGGGTGCTTTATTCTTGGAGTCCATTTTAAAGAGGCCGAGAAATATGGCAAAGCAGAGAGATATTTCAGAAAAGCTCAGGAAAAGGGATTTGACCCAGTCAAATGTCATATACAACTGATTGATATTGATTTAAGTCGAGGGGAATTGGAATCTGCAAGGCGGAGTATAGTTAAAGCGATCAATCTCTTCGGACCTTCGCCTGAATTTTATTATATGTCGGGTTTGAGAAATTTTGAAAAATCAAAATCAGAAAATTATTTTCTTTTTAGAGCGATAGAAAGCTTTGAAAAGTCTTTAGAATTAAATCCAAATTTTAAAGATTCCCTGATTAGCCTGGCGGCCATTAGCTATAACCACACTGATTTCAAAAAAGCTTCAGAGTATCTCGAAAGGATCCTAATAATTGAGCCAGAGAATGATGAGGTAAAATTCTTTTTAGACTGTTCTCTTAAAAAGCTCAATAGGTCGGGTGACAAAGAATCATTGTCCGAATGCCCTCAAGAAATAGATCTCTCTAAAGAGTTTATAGATAATCCTGATAGAGAATATAAACACCTATTCAGCAATGACATAAATTTTGTTTTGGAAAATATTAATTACTTAGGTCTCGAGTTCATAAGACAAGGGAAATTACTTGAAGCAGCGAGAAGATTCCGCAATGGATTTAAGATTTATCCTGAATCTCCTGAGATGAATTTCAATATGGGGATGGTGTATTTTTGGCGAAATGAGCTTGAGAAAGCTGAAAAACATGCCCTTATCGCCCTGAGACAGAAGGATTTCCTGGGAAGGCTCCCCACTTACATCAAGACAAAAATTATGAGAAAGCACGGAAAAGCTCTACAAATGCCTCAAAGGATACCGCTTTCAGAATGGACGTTTAGAACGGCCCTGAGGGAAGGGAATTATTTCCTGGACGCCTATGACTTTTTAGGGACCATATATTTTAACAAAGGAGAACTTGAGAGGGCTGTTTCCGCTTATGAAAAAGTCATTGAAATTAATCCTGAGGATCCCATGGGACATTATAATCTGGGCTGTGCTTACTTTGCTCTAGAAGACAGGGATAATGCTGAGAAAGAATGGAAGAAGGCAATAGAGCATGAGGAAGAGCAGGAAAAAATGAAGGAGAGAGGAGAAATATCCAAGGACCAACTAAAAATATCTTTAATAATACATAAAAGGCCTATCTCATTTCGGTCGTATAAGCTCCTCGGAAAACTCTATCTTGATAAGAACTTACCAGAAGAGGCCTTAGATGAGTTTCTTAAGGCGTTAGAGCTAGAATCCAATGATCCGGAGCTTCATTTTGAGATTGGAAAAATATATCAAGCCAAATCAGAACTAGATAAAAGTTATATCAAAGAAGCCATTTTTTACCTAGAAAAACATCTTTATTTTGGAGGAAAGAAGGACGCAGAAGTAAAAGAAATATTAAAATCATTAAAAAAGAAATAAGATTAATATTATGGGGTCAGGTCTTGTTTTTTGACATCTCTTCCTCAGTTTGCTTAATCAGTAAGTGAGGGCGAGCATTTGTGTTCAATCTAAAAGTACGCTCAGTGAGAGGAAATAACGATGAGGAGAAGTTTTTTTGCGAGATAGATGTCAAAAAACAAGACCCAAAAAACAAGACCTGACCCCAATTTGAGACAAAAGGAGGAAAAATGAGAAAAAATATTTATCTATTTTTTATATCAATGATTGTCATGATTTGTATTGTTTTCCCATTCGAGAGACAAGAGAAAGGCCAAAAACCTGAGAAGCACGAGGTAGAAGTCAGGCTGGTTTTAGTCGATGTCGTTGCGACCAAAGATGGGAAATTTGTCACGGATTTAACAAAGGATGATTTTGAAATCTATGAAGATGGGAAACAAGTTCCCATCAATTCTTTTGAACTCATAAGCTTTGAAGAGAAGAAATTAGTAACCTTAAAAAAAGCGCCGGAGAAACCGTCTCCAGGTGCTGCCAGAAAGCAGCTTGTCGTCTTATTCGATGGAGCTTGTTCCTGGCAGAGAAACATCAAAAAAGGATCTCGAAAGATCGTTGATCAGCTTGTTGATCTGGCAAATCTCGGCAATGAAATCATGATCATGCAGATGACTGAGAAAAAAGGGCTGGAGATCCTTCAGCATTTCACGACAGATGAGAAACTCATCCGCAAGGCTCTCCTCATGGCCTCTGCAAATATTTGGCTGGATAAGTCAGAGGATGCTTTAAAAATGTGGCAGGAAGCGGGAGCCGAGCTCGATGAAGAGTTAGGGATTATTGAAAGATTTGAAGAGAGATTGCAACCCACTTTGGAGGAGGAATATCTCTGGATACAGAGAGGGAGATTTGAAAAAGCAGTAGGTGGATTGCTTACGGTTGCGAACATGATAAAAGACCTGCCTGGAAGAAAATCAATCCTTCTCATAAGCGATGGCTTGCCAGACCTTTCTTCAAAGACTCTAAATACCAAAATAACTGAGTCCACAGGAGAGGCCGCGAGTAAGGCAAGAACACCCGGGTTGGATATAAGGAGAGATGTGGGAACCATAAGAGTATTTGATCCCTTCAATATACTCGAGAAAAAAAAGATCATGAGTGGAGAGGAGATCATACGCGAACTGATCCGTTTCGCTAATGCTCAGAATATTTCTATCTATGCACTGGACCCTGATACATTCACAAAATATTTCATCAATACTACAGCAGAATTCGGTCCGAGAGAGAGAATGCTGGCGCTCTCTTTCCGGGGCGAGGAAAAAATAAAGCGGATACAGAATTTAACCTGGCTGGCTGAAGATACAGGAGCCGTTTCATTAAAAGGGGCCAAGAAATATGAAAGGTTCTATGACGCGTTAAGCATAGACTCAAATTACTACTATCAACGTACCCTT